>JABEUW010000111.1 GCA_013043945.1 Vulcanimicrobiota bacterium
CTCCCGGAGAGGGAGCTCAAAAAAACCGAGGCGATCATCTGCTCGATGACGCGGCAAGAACGGCGTGCTCCGCAGATTCTCAATGGATCTCGGCGTAAACGTATCGCTCTTGGCTCAGGCACGCAGGTCGCCGATGTCAACCGCTTGATCAAACAGTTCGATCAGGCAAAATCGCTCATGAAGCAATTTGGGGGCAAACGTCGCCCGCAGCTTGCTCGTGGCTCATTCCGATAGGAGAAGCATGGTTAAGATCAGGTTGCGCCGCATGGGCGCAAAGAAACAGCCCACGTATCGTTTTATCGTTGCCGATTCGCGCTCGCCGCGCGACGGAAAGTTCATCGAGATCCTCGGGCATTACAACCCGCGGACCGAGCCGAAGACCGTCGAGATCGACGAAGCGAAGGTGAAGGAATGGATGGGCAAAGGTGCCCAGCCCTCCGAGACCGTCCGTCGTTTACTCTCGGCGCGCGGCATTATGGATCCAGGCCCCGCACCGACGGCAAAACGGAAGCCGAAGAAGGCGGCGAGCGAGAGCTAGGGTGAGCGCATTCGACGACGAGTTCGGTCTCTTTAGCGAAGAGACCGGAGAGGAAGAGCGCCGCGCAACCCTCGCTGGGCGCCGCGTCTCAGGGCAACGTCCGGTCGGCGATATCGAACGCGAACAACAGCCCGATCGTCCAGCCGCGCCGGCCGCCCCACGCGGCCGTACGCGTCGCGATGCCCCCGCGCGCCCCACGACGCCGCGCGAGCGAACCCCGCGCACCGGCGATCCCTATGCGGGGCAACGCCGTGCCCAGGGAATTCTCGATTTCCTGGCGCGCAAACTCGTGAGTAAACCTGACGCAGTCGAGGTCGATCTCTTTCTCGATGAGACGGGTCAACCGACGATCGAGGTAGTGGTCGATCGCGAAGATCTCGGCAAGGTCGTCGGCCGTAGCGGACGCGTGGCGCATGCACTCCGTACGATCGCGCGCGCATCGGCAGAGGACCGTATTACCGTCGATATTCTCGATCGCGAAGAGGCCGAGGGTGAACCGGAAGCCTGAGCGTATTCTGCTTGCAAATCTCGCCGGAGCGTTCGGCGTGCATGGAGAGATCAAGTGCGACCCGTCTAATGCGGGTCGTACGCTCTTTTTAGCGGGCGCGCATTTTCATCTCGAGAGCGCGAACGACGCGCGCGAGGTCGTGCTGAGCGCCGTGCGCGAACATAAGGGCCGCTTGCTGATTCGACTGGAAGGCGTCGATAGCGTCGAAGCCGCGCAAGCGCTCAACGGCGCCGTCCTCACCGTCGAACGCGAGCGCATCGAACTCGGCCCCGAGGAGTATCTCGACGACGATCTCGTCGGGTTAGAGATTCGAGATCTCGACGGACGCAGCTTCGGCAAAGTCGAGCGCGTCGAGCATTGGCCGAGCAGCGATATGCTCGTCGTCAGAGGGCGCATGGTGCCGATGGTGCGAGCGATCGTTCGAGCGATCGATCTCGGCGCCGGAGTCGTCACCGTCGATCCGCCGCGCGGCTTACTCGACGGCGACGAGGCTTAGTGGTTGTCGGGGTGTAGCTCCACGTAATCGTCGACGGCCTTGCGAATCGCCGTTGGGGTGTCGCCTGCATCCGCGTGGCCGTGATAGAGCAGCGCACCGAAGCACGCGTAGGCTTTGAGATAGAATCTGCTGCTTCCGCGGTGCATGAAATGCCCCGGAATCAGATCGATCGTTCCCGTGAGAATCGTCGCATCGCGATCGGTACCGCATATCGCGTTTGCTGCGGTAGCCATCGGGCCGGAGGGCGCCGCAACGATCGAGGCATGAAAGTGTTTGCGCAGATCGGCAGCGAGGAGATCGGTTGAGGTGGTGAGCATGCCGCCGGGAACCTTACCTGCGACGCGAACGACGAGCGCACGGCGCGAGGGTTTCGGCTCCGGTGTCGGTGAGGCCGCAGCGGCGACGGTTGGACGCTTGCCGAAAATATGTCCGAGCACGCCCGAGATCCCCGAGATTTTAATCGAGGCGGCCTGTCCCGCCGGGCCGGTCGCCGTTGGCGCCGGCGTTTGCGACGACGAACTCGGCTGATAATCACGTCCGACGCCGGCATCGGCGAGAATCGCACTGCGCGCATCGAGCGCGAGCGCACCGGCATCGCTCACCGAGAAAACTTGCGCGGTCTTCGAATAGATAATGACGCCGTTGGTAACGCTCACCACTTGTTCGAGCACCGAGACGCCCTGACCGATCGGGGTGAGATACCCCGCGACGTAATAGCCGGCGCCGAGCTTGGCGGCGGTCGCCGGATAGAGTTTCGATGCGGTCGGTGGCGGCGACGGCAGAACGTCGAGCCCGCCGCTCGCCTCAAAAGCGTGGGCGAAGATCGTCGCGACGGTCGCACCCGCATGCTTCGGCAATCCGCTCGAGGTCGCAGTGAACGGATAGACGATCACCTTGGGTCCGCTCGGGAGCGGGGTGCCAGTGGGAGCCGTCTTCGGAACGATCGTCGGAGCAATTTTTGGAGCAGCGGTCGCTTTTACCACGACCGCCCCAGTGGCACCACGAGGGGCGGCCAAGGCCGGTAGGGCACAGAGGGCGAGCATCGAGAGCAAGAGTCGTCGCACGGACGGTCCTTTCGGGGGTTCGGAGACGTGCGGCCGTTAGCCGCCTATGGAATCAACGAAGCCGGCGAGGTGAAGGTTCGTCGCCTCGGGGCCTTCGAGCATCGCAAGGTGCCCGAGTCCCGATAAGAGTTCGACACGCGCGCCGGCAATCCGGTCTGCGAGGAAAACCGAGCGATCCGGCGGGGTCATGACGTCGCGCTCGCCGACGAGCATCAGGGCGGGCACGGCAATCGCTCCAAGCCGCTCCCGTACGTCGAAGGCATCGCAGGCGCGGAAATCGGCGAGGCGCTGCTCTGGCGAGACCGACTCGAATTGCGCGAACATCGCGGCACGCGTCTCGGCGCTCGGCGTAGCGAACATCGCATCGGCGAGCGTTGCGAGCACCGTAGCATCGCCGAGTCGCAACGCTTCGAGGATCGCCGGAGCGACGCGCAATTTCGCGCCGCTACCGATCGTGACGAGGCCCGCGAGCGGGAGCTTTCCTCGAATCGCGATCTCTAAGGCGATCGCACCGCCCATCGAGCTTCCGCAGAGAACGACGTCGCGCCATCCTTCGGCGGCGATATGCGCTTCGACGGCGACGGCGAAACTCGCGATATCCTCGCCAGCGCCGGGTACGCCGTGGCCGGGCAATGCGATTGCCACGGCATCGGGAAAGGCTTTGAGTTGGTGGGTGAAAACCGCCGGCGTGCAGGCGGCACCGTGAATGAATACGAGCATCAGGAAGACGACTCCATACGGTGGGCTTCGACGGTGGCATTGAGCGCCCCACCGAAGAGAAAGATCGAACCGATTAAATCAAACCAAAGGAGCAGGACGATCGGCGCCGTGAGCGCTCCGTAGATCGCCGTGTAGTTCATGTGCAGGGTATAGAGCGTAAATGCATACTGCACGATTGGCCAGAGCATCGCGCAGAGAATCGCGCCGGGTAACGCGGTCGCCCAGGAGACGTCGCGATTTGGCAGCAAACGATAGAGAAAGAGCGAGCCGGCAAAAACGAGCGCGAGCGAGATCGCGTATGCGGCGAGGTGCAGAACGTCGCGCTGGTCGGGGAAGTGAGCCATCGCAAATGCGAGTGAAAAAATCACCGGCAGCACGAGCGCAACGAGCAGTGCCAGGCCGAGAATCGGGAGTGCGACGACGGCGACGGCGATATGCGCTGCAAGTGGACGGCGCTCCTCAACCTTCATCGTTCGGTCGAGCGCGAACGCGAGCGACATAAAGAGATTTTTCGCCGACCAGATCAACACGATGAGGGCGATGATACTGGTAATGCCGCGCCCATAATAGTACGCACTGAGGTTCGCCGCGACCACGTGATGGAGCGTCGGTGCGAGTTCGTCGAAGAAAGCGAGTACTCGTTGGCGACCGTTGTGAATGAAGATCGAGACGCCGCCGATCGCGAGCACGACGAGGGGAAAGAGCGAGAAGAGGGCGTTAAATGCGACCGCCTGGGCGGCAAACGCGCAGCCCTCGGAGGAGAAACGCGCACCGGCATTCCTGAAGATCGCAAAGATTCGCGCCATCGGGTGCGGTATATCGCCGTATCGTGCCGTTTCTCCCACCGACGCGCGTGCTCCGCGATGGAGCGCCGATCCACTCCTACCACCCGGTGGTGCTGCGTAGCGGCCACCTCTATGCCCCGGCCTGGCCGGTGGTGGCGGAGTTCGTCGACCGCATCATCCGGGTCGGCGACCGGCTCTATATCTATCGAGGCGGGCGCTGCGTGGTGGTGCGGGTGCCGCGCTCGGCGCATCGCACGCTCGCCCAGCTCTACCTCCCGCTCGCGGCGACCCTGCGCCCACTCGGCGACGAGGTCCGCTACGCCGCTGCGGTGCGCACCGTGGATATCCGCACGCCGATCGCCGCACTCACCCCGAGGCTCCCGGAGCAACCCAATCCGCTCCCGCGGGTCGTCTTCGCGCCGCGCGTTGCCCCAACGCCCCGACCGCATTGGAGCGGCATCCCGCTCCCGCGGCGGACGCCGCTCCCGGCGCTCGCGCCGAGCGCCCCTCCTAACGCGCGAGCGCCGCGAGATCGGCCTTCGCCGCCCCCGTAGCAGCGAGTTCGGCGAGCCGAGCGGCGACCGCGTCGATCACCGGTAGCGCCGCGTCGTACGCCGCGCCCTGCATGAGCCGGGCATCCTTGAGCGCCATCTCGACGCTCCAAGTCGTGCTCTCGTCGCCGCCGGCCATCCGCCGCCCGCGCCCCTCGATCTGCCCCTTGGGTTCGTAGAAGTCAAAGATTTTGAAGCTCTCGGGGCCGGTAAGCCCTTGAGCGGCACCGATATGCAGCACGTCTGCGACCCCGCCGATCACCGCGAGAATCATCGCGTTCCCGAGCAACTTGTAGATCGCCGCCGCCTCGGTACGCTCGCCGAGATCGCGAAGCGTTCCGGTCATCGCGGCGAGGTGATCGCGGAGGAGCGCGATCGTGCTTCGATCGCCGCTCACCAACATCGAACCGGTTCCGTCGAGGGCGTTGGGTGGGCCCATAAAGACCGGCGCGTGGAGGTAGCGATACCCCTTCGCACGGAGATCCTCGGTTCGCGTAGCGACGCGCTGCGGCAAGCAGGTCGTGTGGTCGCAGATCGGTACGCTGCGATCGAGCGTCGGCAATACCCGCTCCAGCACGCTTTCGACTGCCGTATCATCGCTGAGACAGAGGTGGAGATACTCCGCTCCTCGCGCCGCCTCTTCGGGAGCGGTACAGATCTCCACGCCGATATCGGCGAGCGCCTGCGCGTGCGCGGCGGTTCTATTCCAGAGCCGTACGGCATCCCCGCGGCGGCGAAAGGCGCGAACGAAATTGGAGCCCAGAAGCCCCGCTCCGTAAAATGCAATCGTATTCATGTGCGTGATGGCCTCGATGGCTTTCCGTCAATGCTGACCAAGGTGCGCGCGAGGACGAATGTAATGCCTTCGCGCTGGAGTTCGGGATAGAGTGCTCGCACCGCGGCGAGCGTCGCCGGGCGCGGATGGCCGATAGCGATCGCACTGCCGTGCGCCAAGGCGATCCGTGCCGCGAGGCGCAGTTGCGCTTCGACGGCGGGAAGGGTGTTGCGGTCGTCGAGAAAGACGTCGCGCGCGGCATTCGGAACGCCGTAGGCGCGTGCGGTCCGCTGTGCGACCGTCGTCGCGATGGTTCGTGAGTCGATGAAGAAGAGGCCGCGGCGCCGAAAGACGCGCATCACGGCAGCCATGACCCGCGGGTCGGAGGTCGCACGGCTTCCTTCGTGATTATTCGCGCCCTCGGCGTAGGGCACGGCATCGATATCGCGGGCAACTTGCGCTTCGATCGTTTCATCGTTCATCGAAACCATAATTTTGCCGGGACCAGGGTTCAGCGCGGCGATCGGCTGCATCGGCAGGTGGAGCATGACGCCCTTTCCTGCGGCGTGCGCCTCATCGGCGATGCGCGTGCTGTAGCGGAGCTCCGGCAAAACGGCGAGGGTCAGCGGAATCGGCAGCGAGATATAGCCTTCTTCGATGTGGAGCCACTGGCCGCAATCGTCGACAATCAGTGCAAGGCGCGCTCTCCCCGCGGGTACCGGGGAGCTCGTTGTCGCTGCGACCGGGCTGCGATGCGGCACGGGTGTTTTCGAGGGAGTCGGGCTCGCTACGACGGCGGGCGTTGGCGAGCTCGTTGCGGTCGCGCTCGGCCGAGGATAGGGCGTTTGGTGCTCCGGCGGATGCGGAAAAAGGAAGGAGCGTACGAACAAGACTCCAACGATGAGTGCGAGAGCCGCTACCAGCGCGCGAACGGGAGTTATGCGGGGGCGACGGTGCGAACGACGTGGCATAGGGTCTCTCTTCGCGCTCGGGCTCCAGCTACCGTTCGCCGCGCGCGGATTCTCTCAACGCATTCATAGCATCTTTGGAGGAACGATCGTGGCTGAAACCCTCGCGAAGCGTACACCCGGCGTCGGACGCATCATCGGTGCCGGCATTACCGGCGGCATCATCGTCGATCTCTTTCTCATCCTCACGCGAAGTGCGCCGTTCCCCGGTATCTATATGATCATTGCCTCGGGTTTGGTTGGGCCGGCGGCGTTCGCGTCGTCGTGGTACATCGCGCTCGGCATCGCGCTGCATCTCATCATCTCGATCGTCTGGGCGGCGATCTATGCCGCCATCTTTCTCCGCCTCTTTCCAAAGCTGCCGTGGTGGGGCAACGCGGTGATCTTCGGCGTCGTCGTGATGCTCGGCATGCAGGTTCTGCTGCTCGGCAAGCACCTGGAGCCCGCATTCCCAACCGGAGCGGGGTTGGTCACGGTGCTCATAGCGCACGTCGTGTTCTTCGCTCTTCCGGTCGCCTACATTCTCCGTAACGATCTCTAATTGCGGCGTGACAATCGGGGCGAGCGATACGTTCCTAGCAGCATGAAGGCGCGGATCGCTCTCCTTATCGGAATTTTCTCGACGTTGCTCTTGGGTGCCCTTGCTGGGCAAGCGCCGCACGCGGCCGCCGCTGCGGCACCGAGCGCCTCGGCGAGCTATCCGCCGATCGGGAATTACGTCGTGCTCTTTGCGAAGATTCGCAGCGTCTTTCGTTCGCATCGGCCACCGCCGCCCTACGAGACCTACGAACTCTTTCGCAAACAGATGACCGACTACGGGTATCCCGACTACGATAATACCTACCAAGTCGATTACTGGTGCCGTACGGTCGATCGCGCCTGTTTGAAACGGAAGCTCTACCATCTCGGTGCGATCGGACGCATGCGTTACGAGCGAGCGGCATTCAACGAAGATTACGATCCCGGCCCGCCGACCGCCGATATCTTTCAGCGCGCTCCCGCAACCCCGCGCCCGAAGGCGTTTAAACCGACTCCGGAGCCGGCCTTCACTCCGCTACCGACGATTATCGTGGTAAGGGCGCTCTACGATCCCGATTACGAGATCGTCGATGTGACGCGCGATGGCGGGCTCCTCGACGTTCGCGTCAAGCCCCGGCGTACGCCGATGCGCAATCGGCTGCGCGAGCTCTGGGTCGATGCGCGAACGCTGGAGATCGAGAAATTCACCGCGACCGATCGCCTTTTCGTCACGGGAGGAGGATCGACGACCATCTATCCGGTTCTCTTTACTTGTACGATGGGGCGCGTCGACGGATACCCGGTGATCACGCATATCGAGGGGCGCGTCGGCGGTGGGTACGAAGATGACGGCAAGCACGTCACCTACGATTTTAAGAAGATTCGTTTCCCGAAAACGCTACCGGCGTGGTACTTTAATGCTCGCGATTATGGCAGCCATCTCGACGAAGCGCCGCTCACCGGCGATCAGCGGTGAGCGTGCGCGACGAGGTTGGGAAAGGCTCTGCGCAGGGCGCGTAACTTCGGAAGGTCGACCTCGACGATATAGGGATCGTTCGGGTGCTTGCGCTCGAAGTTTTGGTGGTAGGCTTCGGCGCGATAGAATGCGCGGAGCGGGGCGACGAGCGTGACGATGGGGGCATCGAAGCGGTGCGCCTTGGTGAGCGCGGCGATCGTTGCCTCGGCGACCGCACGTTGGTGCGCGGTCGTATAGAAAATCTCGGAACGATATTGGTGCCCGACATCGGGGCCTTGGTAATTGAGTTCGGTCGGGTTATGCGCGACCGTAAAATAGACGGCGAAGAGTTGTCGTAATGAGATGACGTGCGGATCGAACCATATCTCCACGGATTCCGCTTGTCGCGTCTGCCCGGTGCTGACGATCTCGTAATGCGCGGTTCGCGCCGAACCTCCGGCGTAACCGACGACGGTGCGGCTGACCCCAACGAGGCGCTGAAAGACCGCCTGCATGCCCCAGAAGCAGCCGCCGGCGAGGACGATGCGCTCGGTCGGAGCCGGTGGCGGCGTTCCTCGCTGCGGGGAAGCTCCCAGGGAGGCTAGGAGCAGGAGAAGCGCAACGGCGACGTTGCGAGTGCGTTCGAAAGCGTGCATGTCGTTAGAACGTGCGAATCGGCATTCTAGATGCGGTTAGCGCGGCCGATCGCGAGGCGGTTCGAGCGCCTCGGCAGCCTCAAGGAGAATCGCTCGGGCGCGCGCCTGCTCCTCGGCATCCAGGGAATCGACGTCGAGATAGAGATCGATGCCCGATCCGTGCTCGCTGAAGATACGGCGCGGAGCACCCGATTCTTCAAGCGCGCCATCGAGGACGTACGGTACGATCTCGCGGGGGATTCCCTTTACCACAAGCGGCGCGAGGGCGTGCGCGGCGACGATCTCGCGAACGAGCGCGTAGGTTTCATAGCTCATCACGATGCTGCCGGGTTCGGCGACCGATTCGAGGCGTGCGGCGAGGTTCACCTCGGCACCGATAATCGTGTAGTCCATCCGTACCGAGCTCCCGAAGTTGCCGACATTGACGAAGCCGGTATTGATCCCCATACGCGCGCGAAACGGCCGTTCGATGCCGCGATTGCGCCAACGGACGCTCAATTCCGCGAGCCGTTGCTGCATCGCCATCGCCATGCGAACGCAGGCGGCGGCATCGTTATCGATGCCCATGCTCTCGGGATCGCCGAAGAAGACCAGCATCGCATCGCCGACAAATTTATCGATCGTGCCCCCGAATTGCAGCGCGATCGCCGACATCTCGTCAAAATATTCGTTGAGAATTGCGGTGAGTTCTTCCGGGGCGAGCCGTTCGCTCGACGCCGTAAAATCTTTGATATCAGAGAAGAAGATGGTGAGTTTCTTGCGTTGTGTATGAAGCTCGGTCCCGGTCTTACCGCTAAAGATGCTTTCGTAGATCTGCGGCGAGATGTACCGCGAGATGTTCGCGGAGAGATCGAGCAAGGCGTCGTTTGCCGTAGAGAGGTCGGCATTCGCACGATCGATCGCGCGCGATTGCCGACGTTGCTGGCGATAGATGACCGCACCGAGCAACAGCACCACGACGATGTAGAGTACGAGATACTTGAACGAGAGGAGATTCATCGCGAGCGGCTGCGTGAGGATCAGCTCTTGCAGGCCGCCGACTTCTCCGATTTTCCAATCGCGTTTGGGACTATTGGGATCGGCGTTGTGACACGCCACGCAGGAGGCCGTCATCACGATGGGTGTTGCGTAACGCACTTCGGTGGTAAAGCCATGCCAACGGCTGCGCGTCATCACCTCGGAGGGGTCTTGGGCAAGCGCGGCGAGCGCTGCACGTTCGAATCCATCGAGGCGGTGCGGCGCGCGCCCTTTGAACGGGAGATTGGAGATGAAGCGATAGCGGACGTTGCTCTGATCGCGAGAGATGACGCGTCCGAGCGCGAGCGAGAAGGTCGCGGGAATCGGGATCGCCCCGGGATGCCCTGCGAAATGGACTCGTACGCGCACATCGTGCGGGTTCTGCTCGACGTTGGCAACGATGGTATCGGCGTAGTAATCGCGGATCGAGGTGACGACCCGGTCGAGAGCGCTCGATTGGGCTTCGAGAAAGTTCGCCGAAATCGCGCGGAGGTCGAAGAAGAGCGCGAGGGGCAGGCCGAGGAGCACAACAAGGAGGAAGGCCCCGAGGGTCCATCCGGTCTTTACACGTGCGAAGAGGGCTTTTTGCAGGTTTTCCTCCACGGTGGCGAAGTTCTGCAAAGGCGAGGCTCGTTCATCTGCCTTGCGCGATATCGACTCAAGCATAAGATCGGAGGCCCTGGCTGCCGGAGCGTCCTATCGTTCAGGTCGGCGGAACCGAAGACGATCGCACTGCCCTCAGTGCGCTGCTTCGTGGTGCCGCCTTTCCGGCTCCCCTATTCTTGAGCGCCCAGGAAGCGATTCGCGCGATCGAGGCGCGCGAGGTCGAGGTGGTTCTGCTCGACGTCACTCAACGCAGCGCCGATGTCTTTGCGGTTTTAAAAGCAGCGATCCCAGGTACGCGCGGACGCGGCCGAGCCGAAGTGATCGTGACCGGCCCCGCCGGTGTGAACGACCGCCTCCAAGCCTGCCTCGCACGCGGCGCAGCCGACTATCTGTTCACGCCGTTCGATACTGCCAATCCGTTCTTGGTCGTGCGTCGCTTTGAGGCGATCGTCGGTCGAATTCGCCAGCGCGAGGCGACGGTCCGCATCTCCACGACGAGAAAAAAAGAAGATTCGGTATTATTACGGCTTCACAACGACGCCTCGCGCCGGTTTGTCCCGCGTGAGTTTCTCGATCTTTTGGGGCGCGAGTCGTTGGCCGACCTTCAACTCGGCGACCACGTCTCTGGAACGATGACGGTGCTCTTCAGCGATATTCGTAACTTCACGAGACTCTCCGAAGCCATGACGCCGACCGAGAATTTTGAATTTCTCAATTCGTACCTCAAGAACGTCACGCCGATTATCCGTACCCATCACGGCTTCATCGATAAGTATATCGGGGATGCGATTATGGCGCTCTTCCCCGATAAAGCCGTCGATGCGCTCGAAGCGGCGGTCGCATTGTTGCGCCAGGTCGGGGTCTATAATACCGGTCGCAAGAGCGCCGGATACGTCCCTATTCGCATCGGCATCGGGCTGCATCGCGGCGATGTGATCCTCGGGACGATCGGCGAAGAGCACCGTATGGAGACGACGGTGATCGCCGACGCGGTGAACGTTGCGTCGCGCATGGAAGGGCTCACGAAAGTATTCGGCGTCGATCTCTTGGTGAGCGGCGGCGTGGTCGATGCATTGCCGAAAGGGCACGGCATTCCGCTGCGCCACCTCGGTGCGGTCAAAGCGAAGGGGAAAACGCAGAGCGTCGAGATCTACGAATGTTACAGCAACGATGCTCCGCAATTGCTCGCGCATAAAGAGCAAAGCAAAGCACTCTTCAGCCAGGCGATGGGCGAGTTTCGGAAAGGGATGTTTCTCACCGCCGGCAAGATGTTCGCGCGCGTCGCCGAGCTCAGCAAACTCGACGCCCCGGCAGCGTACTTCCGCGATGCCTGTTCGCTCTCGATCGTACGGCCGCGGAGCGCCGAGCCGTGGGACGGCGCTGAAGTGGTCGAAGTAAAGTAGCGGCCTCGACCAACTAGAGGCACCTGAATTGTGAACGGTAGCGTCAGGCAGACAAAGAATCCACGATTATCGGTGGATGTCGTGCATGTTTGGCTCGGTGAGCGGGCGATCACGAGCGCTTTTGCGACCGGTCGTCCCATCGCGTCGCGCACGCAGCGTAGCTCGCAAACGCGACGAATAGTGTGAGGGCAGCTCTTTTCATTAAAAGAGAAAGGCCGGCGTTTTCGCTAGCCTTTCTCTGGTTTCGCACGGTTATCGACCGTCCTAGCTGCATCCGCTCGTCGAGCCGCAGGAGTCGCACTTCTCGCAGGAGCCGTTGCGCACCATCGTGAGTTGTCCGCACTCGCTGCAGGCATTACCGGTGTAGCCCTTCGCCTTGGCGGCGTTGACCGCTACGTGCTGTGGGCGCTCGACGACTGCCGTGCCGACACTCTGCGGGCTTGGCGCAGTGGCGGTGATCGTTGCCGCACCGTAGCTCCCTTGCGCCGCCGCATCGGGATGGAGATGCGTGGAGACGGGGTGAAGACGCTCGGCGACGCCGGCCGGGCGCACGTTCGTTGGCCCCGCTTCTTCGGCAAGATACTCTTCCTTCGATTCCGCTGCATCGACGCCCATCGCATCCATCTCCATCGAGGGAGCAACGTGCGCGAGATCGTAGCGCCCGAGATAGCTCACCGCTAACTCGCGGAAGACGTAATCGAGCAACGAGGTCGCCATCTTGATATGGTCGTGCCCGGCGACTGGGCCATTGGGCTCGAAGCGCGTGAAGGTGAAGGCTTCGACGAACTCTTCGAGCGGCACGCCATACTGCAAGCCGAGGCTGATCGCAATCGCGAAATTATTCATCAGAGATCGGAAAGCTGCGCCTTCCTTGTGCATGTCGATGAAGATCTCGCCGAGTTGCCCGTTCTCGTATTCGCCGGTGCGGAGATAGACTTTATGCCCACCGACGATCGCCTTCTGCGTGTAGCCGCTGCGCCGTTCGGGCATGCGACGGCGCTTGGCGATATAGCGATAGACGAGTTTTTCGGCGATCTGCACCGGCGTATGGTACGGCTGCGTCGGTCCATCCTCGGCCTCGATCTCGCCACTGAGATCGTAGCTCGCCGCGAGCGGCTGGCTCAGCTTCGAGCCGTCGCGATAGAGCGCGACCGCCTTGATCATCTTTTCCCAGCTGTAGCGGTAGGCTTCTTTGACGTCGGCGATCGTTGCCGTCTGCGGCAGATTGATCGTCTTGGAGATCGCGCCGCTGACGAAGGGCTGCGCCGCCGCCATCATATCGACGTGGGCGAGCGGGCGAATGTAGCGCGTGCCGTATTTTCCGCAGGGCGTCGCGCAATCGAAGACCGAGAGATGCTCGTCGTTGAGCTCGGGCGCACCTTCGAGCGTCATACGTCCGCAGATGTAGGCCGAGGCCTCTTCGATCTGCCGATTGCTGAAGCCGAGGGCATCGCGCAGGATGGAGAAGCTCCAATCATCGAGTTTTTCGGCCGCGATGCCCAGCGTCTTGGTGCAGAAGTCTTCGCCGAGCACGAACTTATTGAAGACGAACGGCAGCTCGAACGCGCCCGCGAGCGAGCCTTCGATCCTCGCAATCGTTGCGTCGTCGAAGCCCTTCGCTCGGAGCGTCGCGCGATTGATATGCGGCGCCCCTTCGAACGAGGCGGTCCCCTTCGCGTAGGTCTCAATCTTCGTGATCTGCTCTTCGCTGTATCCGAGCTTCCGTAGCGCCGGTGCAACGGATTGGTTGACGATCTTAAAGTATCCGCCGCCGGCGAGCTTCTTGAATTTCACCAACGCGAAATCGGGTTCGATACCGGTGGTATCGCAATCCATGACCAGGCCGATCGTGTTGTGCGAGATGAATCCGTTCGCCACGTAAGTGACGTTTGCCGGAACCGAGAGATCGTAGGTCAGCTGCTCGCCGCCGTCATCGTTCGAGGTGACCGAATCGTAGAAGAAGGAGAGCGCCGATTGTAACTCGGGAAGGTGCGTGCGCTCGAGCAAGGTGGTCACCGTCGCGCGGCTCAGCGCTCCCTCGTGACGGCTCCGATAGGTCACGGCGCGGCTGTAGAGATCGCTCTCCTTCGGGACGATCCGGTCGATAAGCGAAGCGGGCAGGAAGACGCGGTCGCCCTTGGTGCCCTGCCACGTATCGGAAAAGTGAACGCTCTCCGCTTTGCGCTTTCCAATAAATCCAACGGCGCCCATAAAGGCCCGCGCGTATGCAGCGTTGCGCACGCGGAGGACGAAGAGATCGCTCTGCCCCCACTCGGAGGTATCGATCTTCGTGCTGGTTGGGATACCCAGTGCGAGCAATAACGTGCGCAGCTCATCTGCAAACGAGGAGCGCGCAGTGGTAACCGAGGCCGTTCCGTTGTTGACCGTCCCGTCGGCTTCAAAGACGCCGCGAAGAAATGCGCCATAGGTAGCGGCATCGTTCGTTGCGAGGATCGCATCGGGGATTCGCGGCGTGTAGCCTTTTCCTCGATGATCGGGCGAGGGAGCGAGCTTGGTGAAGCCGCAGGCCTCCCACCAATTGACGAGCTCGACGGAGTGAATCGCGAGTTCGATGTAGTTGCCCTTGACGGTGAACTTCGGTTCGATATTAAAGAGCGAACGACTCAGCGCGGCCAGATGGTCGCATACGTCGGTGTCTTCCGCGGCGACGCAGAGGCGCAGGCCCTTTGCATGCAGCGATCCGTCGCCCATGAAATACCCGACCAGTTCGGCGAGATCGCTCGTGAGTGTGCGCGGAACTTTCGTCGTGTAGTCGGCCGTCCAATACTCCTCGCCGAGCGGCGGGAGCGTCACCACGTTGGGCTCGCCGGCGAGCGTTCCCATCGAGAGCGCGACGGTATCCTCCGGAGCAACCTCCGCCAGCCGTTTCCATACAAGCTGACTGGTCGCTGGGTCGACGATCTTGACGCGGTGCTCCGGCGTGCCCTGAATCACGTAGCCATTAGCGGTGGTGATGCGGCGCGTCGGCGAGATCCCGTTGATGAAGAACTTCGTCGCGCGCTGTTCGCCGTCATCGGTGAGAACGCGGAAATCGATATCCTGCCACTTCGCACCATCGACATTGCCGAG
>JABEUW010000112.1 GCA_013043945.1 Vulcanimicrobiota bacterium
GCCTACGACGCGCACAGCCCCTCGGCGGTCTACGTCGAGGACGCATCGGCGGGCGTGGCGTTAATCCAGGAATTGAAACGCGAAAGCCGCCTGCCGGTCGTGCCGGTCAAAGCGCTCGGTTCAAAGATCTCGCGCGTCGAGGGGATCACCGGAATGCTCGAATCGGGTCGCGTATTTCTTCCGACCGAAGCGCCGTGGCTCGTCGAGTTCGAGCGCGAACTGCTCGCCTTCCCAAACGCGAAGCATGATGACATGGTCGACGCGTTCGTGCTCGCGCTTTCGCAAGTCGTCAAGCGTCCGTTCTCTGAAGCCTTCCTCATCGGCATGACCGACGACCGTTCCGACTATGGCCCTGCGCCAATCGCGCCGGGAATCGCAAGCCTCATGCGCTCGGGCTTTTTCTAGCAGCGCAAACACAAGCCCGGCAGCGTCGCAACACTACCGGGCTTCCACCGAAAGGATGGTTCTTTCAATGGCTGTTCAGACTTTATCACAACCGATCTCCGAATCGCTACTCGTTACCCTCTGCCACCTCCGCGAAGTCTACGAAGACCTTGCCGATATTTGCAACAAGTTCGAGCCGGTCGTCGACGAGCTTCGCGAAGGATCGAATACGATCGTTTGCGGCATTCGCGACGGTTCGCTTCCGTCGAAAGACGAGCTGACGAATCTCCACGGAAGCGCTCGACGGTTTCTCGAGATCGTTAGCCAGGACGGCGGCGCCTCGCGCGCCGCAAACAATCTGGAGCTCCTTTTAGGGTTGGCCGTTCGCCTCCCCAATGGCGACGTTATCGATGCAAGCGAAGCGAAGCTCCACCCCTTCGCCTATTCCGAATCGATGTTCGGCGCGACGGGCGAGATCGAAGAAGTGGGCTACAAGGCGTGAACTCCTACCTGCAATCTCGAGAAGCGCGGGCGAGCGGCCCGGTGCTCCCGTATCCCGCGAACCCCGGCGATCTCCGCAGTCTTCTTGTCTTCGCCATCGCCGATTGGGTACGCTCTCCGTGGTTCCCCGACGGGGTTCCACCGTTGCTCGTCTATTTGATAACCAGCGTCAACCTGGAGGCGAGAACATGATGAAGACTAGCCGTAACGCCCCGTGCCCTTGTGGAAGCGGGCGAAAATATAAGGTTTGCTGCCTGCAGAAAGGCGATTCGTACACGCCGACAGAGCGAACCGTCGTTCTTATGCCGATTCGTGACCACGTTACGGAGCCCACCCAACGATGCCTCGACCTATTTACCGATGGGAACGTCGAGATTCTTACCGAGGTCGGGCTCCCTGTTGACGTTGCTCGCAATCGCCTAGTCGAGCGGGTGAAGTCGCTGGCGGATCGCCCTCGATACGTCATTTGGGCCGACGCCGACGCGGTATGGACTGCGGGCGCGTTTGATCTCCTCCGCGACGATATTCGAAAGCTTGGGCCGAACGCGCTTATCGGCGTCCTGCATGGCCCGCGTTGCGTTGGTGCCGAGGCGGCAGCCCTTCGCGTCATTCATCCACCGACCGGAACCCCGATACAATGGGGAACCGATTATCCCGTTCACCCTACCGATCCGAAAGCGCTTATTCGCGTGGCGTTCGTCGGAGCGCATATGCTAGCGCACGACGTTCGCCTCCTCGACGCGCTAAAAGACTACCCGTGGACGCCCCGCCATCGCTACGAATGTTCGGAAGACTTTGCGTTCACCGCTCGCGTGCATGAGGCGCGGGGGGGCGTATGGTGCCACGCGGGCCTTTTGGTATTCCATTATGACGAAGACCGTGCGGTTGCCTTTGCGCCAGGTTATCTTCCGCCATTCACGATTGACAACATGGGACAGCCGCAACCAATGGCGGACGACGGAACCGGATGGGCGAACCTTCGCCAAAGCAATAAACGCAGTTATGGCTCGACCGTTGACGCTCAAATGGAGCGCAATAGGATTCTCGCCACAGACCTCACTTCAAAAGGACGTGGTTCGCTCTACACCGGAAAGGAAGGCGCAGCATGACTCCGACGAGCGGCGAGTCAAACGAATGCGCCGCGGGCGAGAAAACCCAAACAAAGGCCGCGAAAACCGCGCAACGCGACATTAACCGAGCGCGAGTCGCGATGGAGGTTTCGCGGATCACTCTCGAGCGCCGGAGTCTCGGCGGTCGCCCGCTCAAGCCGGGCCGCACCGAACCCGGCGTATCGGTACGCGCTCGCGTCGAACGGTATCGCCTCGCCGACATTCGGCGCATGACCGAGCGCAGTATCTCCGACATTGTGGAGATCGGGCTCTGCCTGATTCACGCGCATCTCACCGGGAACGAGTCGGACTTCGCTCGTCTTATCGCATCGTTACCCAGGCGGTCGCGATGAAGGCTAGACGTAGCAACGGCGACGGCGCGATTGATAAGGTCAAACGCACGCGCAAAGATGGAACCATCGTCGAATGCTGGCGCGGTCGCGTATCGGTTGGCGACGATCCACGCACCGGAAAGCCACGGCGAGTCGCGGTCTACGCTTCGACTCGCAGCGAACTCGCCACGAAGATCGCGAAGGTCAAAACCGATGCTCTGCTCGGCATTATCCCGAGCACCGATCGCATAACGGTTCGCGGATTCATGGAACGCTGGCTCGTCGACGTTGCAGCCGCACGGGTGCGCGCGACGACGCTCGAGCTCTACCATGGCATGGTGAGGACGCATATTCTGCCAGCTATCGGTTCGAAGCGCCTCGCTGCTTTGACCGGCCAAGACGTGCAGGGCGTGCTTTCCGTCATGCAGCGCGCCGGGAAGTCGGAGCGGACGCGGACGCTCGTTCTGGTGCTTTTGCGTGCCGCACTCGACCAGGCCATGCAGTGGAATCTCGTACCCCGCAACGTCGCCCGCACCGTCGACCGGCCTCGCCAGGTTCGCAAAGAGATCCAACCCTTGACCGTCGAGCAAGCGCAGGTCTTTCTACGGATTGCAAGCTCGCGGCGGTTCGCGGCGCTCTACGAGCTCGCCATTCTCGTCGGGCTCCGTCGCGGTGAATTGCTCGGCCTCCAATGGAACGACGTGGACTTCGACGCCGGCACCCTTTCGATCGTGCGCTCGATCGTTACGCTGCACGGGAAGCCGATCGTCGCCGAAACCAAGACCGCCGCAGGTCGGCGCAGAGTCCACCTTCCGCGCCGCACCGTCCGAGCACTCAAGGAGCAGCAAGCCCGCCTCTTCTCGCTCGGCCTTCGCGCTTCGCCTTGGGTGTTTCCCAACGAAAACGGGGAGCCGATGAATCCCCGCAATCTCATCCGGCGATCGTTCGAGCCGATTCTCGCCGAGGCGATGAACGTCGAGAAAGAGGCCGGCAGGGCGTTCCCGCGCATCCGCTTCCACGATCTCCGGCACACCTCCGCGACGATCTCGATGAACCTGCTCATCCCGCCGAAGGTCGTGCAAGAGCGCCTCGGCCACGCGAGTATCGGCGTCACGATGGACACCTATTCGCACGTCTCCGCGAGTATTCAGCGCGAGGCCGCCGAGCGCATCGACGCCGCCTTCGCGGCGGATGGATAATTGGGCTACAAATTGGGCTACAGGCGCCCTATAAGAGCGCCGTTGAAAAGTAGAACCCCGCCGAAACCCTTATTTGGCGGGGTTTTTCATGGTCGGGCTGACTGGATTCGAACCAGCGACCTCTTGACCCCCAGTCAAGCGCGCTAACCAAGCTGCGCTACAGCCCGAAATCTCCCTCCGGAGCGCA
>JABEUW010000113.1 GCA_013043945.1 Vulcanimicrobiota bacterium
CAGCGAGCATTGTCGGAACGTTGACGTCGTCGCAAAGCGAGCTTCGAGCGATTCGAGGATTCGTTGCAATTGGCGAACTTGGCGAAGCTGCAAAAATAGCGAGTCAACGACATATGTTCGACTTGTCGAATTATGCGTACCCGGGGTTGATTCTTGAATATTTGGAGGGGACAACGCCGAACTACGCGAGCTATCCATGGCTTTGGCTGGCGTTATTGCCGGCTCGGAGGCCGTTTTGCAAGCCGGAGCAACTTTCTGCAGAGGGGCTTGCGGCGATGGAGTATGTCGCCGGTGACGATACCTTATATACATACCTGCGCGTTGCAACCGCTACCTTGCTTGCCCAAATGGGAAATCCCGAACGGGTGCGCGAGTTATTGGGTGGAATCGGCGGTGATCGCTGGAGCGATCGTTTGTTAAATTATGCCGATATATTTATTGCAGCCGGAGAATCGAGGTACGATGATGCCCTTGCGTGCTATCAAAAGGATCGAGTTGGAATAGGGACTTCAATTTCATGGTTCGCGTACGTGCGACGAATAATGTTTCGCGCACAAATCGAGCGATCGCTAGCAAGCGGCGAGAGGTTGCAGTTCGAAGACGTTCTCACGTCGATGCATTTAAGAAAATTGCCGTTTGCAGACGGAACGACGGTGGCTTTCGCCTATTATCTGTTGTGGCTGCAGGGCGAATGCCCGGATGCTACAGGATCGCGCTTCGCCCTCATGCGACACCTTTATCGGAGCGGGTCGCATATGTTGTGGCGAAGTGCGGCGGCGATCTATGGCATCGAACTTAACGGCCCGGTGGATTGCGAGCCTTTCGATTATGTGTTTTCCTTGTTATTTTTGGCGGAGTGTGCCGAGGATCGCGACGAGCGCCGTATATTCATCGAGCGGGCGATTGAGTTCGCGAATAGGAACGGAATCGTGGGGATTCGGATTGCATCATATCTTGCGCTTGCTGTTTGCGATCCGGATCGGAGCGCGGATGCACTTGCGAATGCAATTCGGCTGGCAGAGCACGAAGGGCGCCCCGAACTGAGCGAGGGAATTAAAACGTTCGGTCGTGGAGAGTATGTCTCGAATCCACGGTATATGGACGTGTTTGCGAAGCGGTTTGCGATCTTCGCTCCTGAAGAAAGAGGCGATGAGGGAACGTTTTCTATCGACATCGTGCGCGGTAGCGTTGGTTCGCGCGACGGCTCTCGGCTTCATGCTGCGGAGGGAACGTTAGCGCTTCTGGCGCTGCTCGTAACTGAGGGCGGGACGATACAGCGGGAGCGTGCGCTCGACGTGTTATGGCCCAATCTCGACCCGTTCGCCGCCTCGAATGCGCTCAAGGCGTGCCTTCACCGTGCGCGCCGCCAACTCGGCGATTCAGGTGCGATTGAATTGCGCGACGGCGAATTGCGACTCGGCGGAATGTTTCGTTCGAATCTACCAGATATTCTCTCGTTGGCTGAGTCCGGCGATCCCTCTCGCGATGCGGAGCATATGATGGCGGTGCTCCATTCTATCGCCGGGGAATCTTGGTCGTGGGCGCCCTGGGAGTGGTTTGAGAAACATGTTCGACGCATGCGCGAGGCGGCGAGGTCGATTGGGGCGTCGCTTCTTACCGCAGAGATGGAGGCGAATGAGTTTCCTGCAGCTATGGCGACCGCGCGCGCGATGGTCGATCTCGAACCATTCGATGAATTGCCGCGCTCGGCGATCGTTCGAGCGCACCTAGCAATGGGGAATACGCCGTTGGCGATCGACGAATTACGGCGGTACGAAGAGCTTCTCAAGGACGAGCTCGGGGTCGAGCTCCCAAGCGAACTCACGGCGCTTTTGAAATTGACCGGATGAGCGATCCCCAGGATTTCACCGCGGCACGCTAAAAGGGCAGCACATGGTTGATTTTTTATTTAGCGGCACAGCCCGCATCATCCGGGCCGTCGTCGGCCTACTCTTACTTTTCTGGGCCTATCACTCGCTCCATGGTATCGGTCGCGATATCGTCGGGATCCTCGGCCTCGTCTTCCTGCTCTCGGGGATCATCAATTTTTGCGGACTCTCGCCGCTCCTTGGTGGACCATTTATGAGGCGGGCCGCAAAATAGCGCACGTCGCTTGATTCGCCGTCGTTGCCGCCTCCGTTAGTATCTCCTCGAGCGCGCCCTCCGATGAGCGTTTGCAGAGGCGTCGAGAGGCGCTTTACCCTGCTCTGCAGGCCAGGTAATCAGCAATTGAATCCGCGGCGCATCGGGTGCCCGCATAAACGAAATGAGGACGCGCTCGCTCCCCCATGGAAAGTGGAATTGGTATTCGAACTCCACGGTCCCATGCCCACCCGGAGCAGCGAGCGCTTCGAACCGTCCTTGGAATCCCGCATCTTGCGTGCATGGCGCGACGTCGCGAAAGAAGTTTCGACCGACCTGCGCGGGCGCGTGACGGCGCGAATAGCCGGCCTCCGTTTGGTTGTAGCGAAGAATCGTTCCATCGAGATCGAGCGTGATGATCCCAACGGGCAGCGCGTCGATCTCGTCGCGCCCCATCTCCTCAATTCGCTCGAGGAGCGCTCGACGATCGCCTTCCGATGATGTGAGCATGGTGCACTGGTTAGCGCTTCCTGCCGCTTTCTCTTTCTTTGGAAACCTGCCGCTACCGTCGGCTCGAGGTGCGCCTACGACGGGTAGCCGGTAATACGGCGAATCGCGCGATAGAGTGGCGCTAAGCGGCCGTAGAGGCGTTGATAGACGCTCCCGTAGAGCTCGTCGTAGAGCGCATGCGTTTGAGGCTCCGGTTCGAAGGTGCGAGCGGTGCGAGTCATCGCCGCAACGGCGGTTGCGAAATCGCCGTGCAACCCCAAAGCGACGGATGCGTCGATCGCCGCGCCGAGCCCTGAGGTTTCGTACACGTGCGGTCGCGACGTCGGGAGGCCGAAGATGTCGGCGGTGAGTTGGAGCGCCGCATCGCTCTGCGATCCGCCGCCGGCGACGCGCAGGCTGGTGACGGCGACCCCGCTACGGCGTTCGATGCGTTCGAGCCCATCGCGGAGCGCAAATGCGAGCCCTTCGAGCATCGCGCGATAGAGATGCGCGCGCGTATGAACGTCGCCGAAGCCGACAATTGCGCCCTTCGCTTCGGGCATGCGTATACCGGGCGTCCAATAGGGCTGCAGCATCAGTCCCATCGAGCCCGGCGGAACCGACTCAACGAGCGCGTCGAAATAACTCTCAACCGAGGCACCGCTCTCCCGCGCCGCCTGTTGTTCGAGGTGGCCGAACTGCTCTTTGAACCAATTCACCATCCAGTAGCCGCGGAAGATCTGCACCTCGGTGGTGTAGGCGTGCGGTATCGCTGCGGGATAGGGCGGGACGAAGCGCGTCGCCTCGATATAGCGATGCGAGAGCGTGTTGACCGTGGCGGTGGTTCCGTAGCTCAGCGCGCCGACCGTCGGCGCAATACAGCCTGCGCCGAGAACCTCACAGGCTTTATCTGCGGCGGCCATGACGACCGGGGTTCCGCGCGGAATGCCCGTCGCTGCCGACGCTGCATCGTGAATCTCCCCACCGATGGTGCCGGGTTCGAGCAGGCGGGGCAGCATCGACGGGCGGATTGGCATCGCATCCCATTTCCAATCCCCGGGCTTCGCCCATGCCAGCGTGCGAAAATCAAATGGGAGATAGCCGACCTGCGAGCCGACGGAATCGATGTAGTCGCCCGTCAGGCGGTAGAGCAAATATCCCGAAAGAAGAAGAAACTTCTCGGTGCGTTCCCACAGCTCGGGTTCGCATTGCGCGATCCAATTCGCTTCGGCCTCACGTTGAAAATAGCGAATCGTTTCGCCGACCCCGGCGATGCCGAATGCGGCGCGCCAATGCAATGGAAGCGCCGGAATCCTTGGGCTCTTCCGTTGATCGAGCCAAGTAATTGCGGGGCGCAGCGGCTCTCCGGAGCGATCGAGGTTGATGACGGTCGCGCGTTGAGTGGTGAGCGCGACGGCGGCGATCCGCTCTGCGAAGGATGCGTGCTGCGCGAGCAACGTTTTACACGCTTGCGACAAGCTCTCCCAAAAGCCGTTCGGATCGTGTTCGTGTCGCCCGGGTGCCGAGACGATATAGTCGTCGAGCGGGATACGCGATTTCGCGACGATCTCTCCACGCGCGTCGAAAAGTATGGCGCGCACGCTCTGCGTGCCGTTATCGATCGCGAGCAGAAGATCGCGATTCACGCGAGCGCTCCGTAATAGGCGGCGTGAAGGGCGCGATAGGCGTGCGCTTCGCGTTCGAAGCGCGCGTCATCCCACCGAAGCTCTTGCATGCAAATCGAGCGAAGGCGAGCCGACCATCGTCGTTCGCAGGTGGGCGCGATGAGTCCGAGCCGCGTACGGCGGAGTAAGAGGTCGTCGAGGTGTTCGACGCTTTCGTGGCGGGCGGCCCAGCGCACTTCGGCCCAGAGCGTCGCGGTGCCGTCGATGCGCTCGCGATCGCTCGCGAGCGTCGTATCGAGGAGCGCTTGCGCCTCGCTTCCGTAGGAGCCGGCGAGGCGGAGCCGTTGGGCCTGCGAGAGGTGCGGAGCGTGTGGGAGAGCGCAGCGTACGAATGTTGGGCGTGGAGCGAGATCGAAGGCATCGAGCTCGCCGGCAACGGCGCGGAGCGCCGCCAGCGCCATCGGGCGGAAGGTCGTGAGTTTGCCGCCGGTGACGGTGAGGAGGCCGCGTTCCATCCAGAGCGCGTGGTCGCGACTCTCCTTCGATGGGTCGGAACGGCCGCTGTGGATGACGGGGCGCACGCCTGCGAAGGTAGCGACGACACCGGTGCGTTCGATCGCGCTGCGCGGGAATTGATAGGCGAGCGCTTCGAGCAGATAGAGCGCCTCTTCCTCAGAGATCGCCGGTTCGCTGCGCAGTTCGCTTCGGTGGTCGACATCGGTGGTTCCGACGAGCGTCACCCCGAGCCACGGATAGGCGAAGACGGGGCGGCGATCGCGGGGGTGGGAGAACGCGATTGCCTCTGCGAGCGGTAAACGCCAATCGGGAAGGATGAGGTGGCTGCCGCGGAGCGGCCGGAGTCTCGCCGCGGCGCCGAGCGCGCTGCGGAGCGCATCTGCCGCTGCACCGCCGGCGTTGATGACGACGCGCGCGCGTACCTCGACGGTACTGCCGCCGATCGTGTCGAGCGCGCGCACGCCGACCACGCGCCCGTCGCGTTCGAGCAGTTCGCGCGCGTCGAGGTAGTTGAGCGCAATCGCACCGGCTGCGCGCGCTTCTTGAATGAGGCGCAGGACGAGCCGCGCGTCGTCGGTGGTGGCGTCGAGATATTCGTGCGCGCCGAGGAGCCCTGCGCTCTCGATGTTCGGCGCGAGGAGTAACGCCTCGGCGGAATCGACCGCTCGGTGTGCTCTCTGCCCTGCGAAGAGATCGTAGAGTGCGAGCCCGAGCCCTAACGTACGCGCGCTCGGCGTGCTTCCCGGGTAGTGCGGCATCAAGAAGCGGATCGGATCGACTAATCCCGGTGCATCGCGCAGCAACGCTTGCCGTTCGTGCACCGACTCCCGCGTTAGCGCGAATTTGCCCTCCTTGAGATAACGCAAGCCGCCGTGAACGAGTTTTGAAGAGCGGCTCGATGCGCCGGAAGCAAAATCGCTCCGTTCGAGGAGCAAGGTGCGCAGGCCGCGGCGCGCCGCTTCGAAGAGAATGGCGGCACCGGTAATCCCGCCGCCGATAACGAGAATATCCCACGGTTCGTCGAGCCGCGCGATCGCCGCCGCGCGAACCTGGCTCGGATCGCCTCGTTCTAACACAGCTTCCCGGGATTCATCATGGCGTCGGGATCGAAATCGCGAAAGAGCGCACGCATCGCGTCGATGCCGAGCAGCCCCTTTTCGGCAACGAGATAGGGGCGATGGTCGGTGCCGACGCCATGTTGGTGGCTAATCGTGCCGCCGTTGGCGACGATTGCCTCGCTGACGGCGCTCTTCAACTGTTGCCAGCGATGCAGATTCTCTTCGTAGGTCGGAGCGATGCGAAAAATAAACGTGCTATAGACGCTCGATCCTTGCGCGTAGACATGCGAGAGGTGGGTATAGCCGTGAATTGCTTCGCTACCGAATGCAGCGTGCGCGGCGCTCTCGATCGCCGCGACCATCGTGCCGACGCGCGGCCAATCGACCGCGGTCTCGACGGTATCGACGGCATACCCGTGCTCCCACAAGGCATTGCGAAGATAGACCCCGTGAAAGCGATTCTTCTGCCAACGCTTGCCGAGTTGGGTGCCGAAATAGAGGCCGTTACGATCGCCGGCGATATCGCGAGCCGATGCGAGCGTGGAGCGAACGCTCTCTGCATCGCCGGTGATACCGACGATCAGTAAAGAGCGCTCGTCGCCGTAGCCGCGCAGTTGGAGATAGCGCTCCAAAAAAGCGAGTGCGATGCCGGCGTTCGCGAGCCGCAACGTCGTCAGCGTCTCATGCGCATTGGCGAGGCGGATCATCGAGAGCGGGAGCCCCGCGTGCGCGAGTGCGCGAACCGCCGCTTCCGCGCGCTCCCACGTTGGGAAAAACCAGCCATGAAAGGATTCGTGCGCCGGAACGGGGCGCACGCGTACGGTCGCCTCGGTGAGAATGCCGAGCCGCCCTTCGGAGCCAAGCACGAGTTCGCGGAGGTCGATTCCCGCCGCAGACGCCGGCACGGTAGGGATGGCGAGCGTTCCGCTCGGCGTTTCGAGGCGTCCGCCCGCGAAGAGTTGCTCGATGCGGCCATAGCGGAGCGATTGTTGCCCGGAGGATCGCGTGACGACCCAGCCGCCGAGGGTTGAATATTCGAAGGACTGCGGAAAATGCCCGAGCGTATAGCCGTGCGTTCGGAGCTGCGCTTCGAGATCGGGGCCCGCGACCCCGGCCCCGAAGGTTGCGAGCCGGCTCTCTTCATCGAGATCGAGCAATCGCCGCATGCGCGCGAGAGAAACGGTGAGTACGGGGCGCTCGCAGCGCTCGGGCGGATTGATATGTCCGACGACGCTCGTACCGCCGCCGTACGGGATGATGCACGCGCCGACGTCACGAGCGTACTCGAAGAGCTCGCGGACGTCTTGCGAGGACTCGGGAAAGGCGACCCCATCGGGGAGTCGATCGATGCGCCCGAAGCGGAGTGCGAGCCAGTCGGGAAGGCTCTGCCCGCGAGCGTGGAGCACGCGCGTCGCCGCCGAGGTATCGATCGTCGGATGCGCGGGCAAGCGCGATGGCTCGGCGCTCGCGAGCACGTCCTCAAAACGTGCGTCCCGCGGCGGCACGCCTTCGCCGAGACGCTCGCGCAGATACGCGAGCGCGCTTTGGGGGAGATCGAGGTGGACGGCCTCCTCGCCCCACCCGTTCCATCGGCGCACGCGAGGAGTATCGTCGCTTCTCATCGGCAAGACCTGCTGCGACGGCGACGGAGTGCATGCTAGCGGAAGAAAGGGGAATGCTTAGAGCATGAACCTACTTATCAACGTCGTGGTGGAGCTCGTCGTCATCGGCGTCGTCCTCTGGCTAATCAATCGATACTTGCCGATGGCTTCATCGATACGATCGATTCTCAACTTTGTGGTCGTTATTGCGGTCATCGTGTGGCTGCTGCGCGTTTTTGGTATCTGGAACGTCTCGAGCCTTCACCTCTAGGGGCGTCCCCTACTGGATTGCCGGGCGAGAGGCTGAGTTCGTCGTGGTTTGGGTGCTCGCCGATGCCGCGATTCGCGTGCCCCATGGGTGCCACGCAAAGAGCGAGATCACCGCAACGATCAACGCGAGAATCGCCATCTGGACCGTGGAACGATTTCCACGGGTTCTTTCGGAGGGAAAGGGGCTGCGACCGTTCATCTGCGGCGCTCCTAACTGCGCATGAACGGAGCGTTCCCAAATCGACCGGTCTCAAAACAAGGATGAAGTTGGCTAGGGTTTTGGCGAGGGAGCCGGCATCGTATGGATAGGCGCGAGAATGTAATGCGACTGATGGCAGACGTTATAGGTGTGAATTAACGTCGATGTAAATGCGAATTCTTGGCCTTTGAGTGCGGTAAGAACTTCGCCGGGATTGCCGTCCCGTGCGAGTTGATTGACACTTTTGTAGCCCAAAAACGGATCGTTTGGCGAGAGCTTGCGAGGCGTGTCACTCGCGAGGCCACGCGTATCACCGAGCAGTAATTCACGCAACGTCATCTTCAGGGTCGCAACGCCGGATTGGTTGTTGGCGGTCATCCGTGCGAGATCCATGCCGTCGAAATAGGTGCCCGCGAATTGTTCGTAGCGATTTGCCAGGGCTTCCTGAAGCGTCATGACGTTCTGAGCGGCGCGCCGCATCGCATCGACCTTCGGATTTTTACCTTTGGGGAATTTTTTGTAGGATTTCGTGAGGAAGGCTCGCTCGACCATAATGTTGCCGAAGATCTGTTGAGCAACGGAGTCGATGCGGGCAGCACTAAGAATCTGCGAGGGCCCGTAAACGAGCTGATCGTTGCCGCGCGAGGCACTGAGGCTCGTGCTCATCGGCGTTCCCGTACCGTTGAGCGCGGTGCCCGAGCCATTGCTCGACCCGAGCGAGGCCTGGAGATCGGCGATGGTCGGCACGTCACCTGGCATAAAGTTGCTAAGAAACTTTTGCGTAGCAAACGCCATCGCCCGGAAGGCATCATCGTTGCGCCGAGTGACGTACCCGATGGGGCGCATCATCTCGTGAAGGGTGGTACAACGAGCGGTCGTGATGGTGCGGATGATCACGGGAGGGAGCGTCGGCGTCGGCGCGGGGGTCGGCGACGGGAGGACGGCAAGCAAGCTACCAAGGGTCAGTGCGGCAAACATTACGGAATCATTTACCCATCCTCGGCGCGGTTACCTCGCAGGCGAGCGCCCGGGGCGCCCGCAACAGTTATTCTCGCCGTAGGTTTGGGTACGATAGTTGCGGAGAACGAACATGAACGATAGAAACGCCGGGGAAGAGATGGTCTCAGAATTGGGGATCGACCCTGCCCTCGATATCGACACCGATCAGCGCGCGGAGTTGCTCCGCAGTTGGCACAGCGAGGATGCGGAAGCATCCGAGGGGGCAGAGACCGATGGAGCGGACACGAACAATCGCGACGCGCCCCGCCGGGGCTCATAAAGCGGCGAGATCTCGGATATTATCTTTATCATGGAGCGCCGCGTAGAATAGATAATGGAAAATAGAGATCGGCGGGAAGCGCGATCTCTACGAGTAATGGTAGCCCCAGCGGGATTCGAACCCGCGTTACCGCCGTGAGAGGGCGGCGTCCTAGGCCTCTAGACGATAGGGCCGTGGCTCCCGGTCATGGACTCGAACCACGAATACCTGGTTCAGAGCCAGGCGTGATACCATTTCACCAACCGGGAATGGCAGCGACCGATATACTACACGACCCCTGGAGAACCTGGCAAGGATTTCCGTGTTTTTGCGTTGCGCCCGCCAAAAGTAGGCGGGAGGCGATTGTCGCAATTATTCCCATTAATGTGGTCGATTTGCGCGGATAAATTTCTCCCGCGCCACTCACTCAATCCGCACTCGTAGCACTCATTGCGAAGGAGGCCTTCTACCAGAAGGCGACGCTTGAGGTTCGTGCGCGAAGTACTCGATGCAAGCATTTGTTGGATCGGCGCTCCTCGCGAGCGGGCATGAAGCTCGCCACGATCTATCGCCTTCGTCCACGCCCCCGCTGAAAAGCCGAAGTGGGCTCGACATGCTCGATAAGAATTCCCGGCGTCATAATGCCTCTGCACCGCTGCCCAGTCATAGCGTCTATTCGCCATGGGCTTCATTATAAACGAACAAGTGTTCGATTGCTATGCCGCTATCGTGCGCGCCGGCAAGGCTTAACGTATCCCCCTCGGGGATGAACCGCGCACCCCGACCGCCAACGAGAAGCACCGATGCAAGCAATCGTTCTCGTCGGCGGCGAAGGCACGCGCCTGCGCCCGCTTACCTACGGTACTCCCAAACCGATGGTCCCGATCCTCGGCGTGCCCTTTCTTGCACGCACCGTCGAGCGGCTCTATAAGGCCGGCATCCGCGACGTCATCTTCCCGGC
>JABEUW010000114.1 GCA_013043945.1 Vulcanimicrobiota bacterium
AAGAGCAACTCCAACGTCGTTCGTTCGATGGTCGATCTTATCGTCGCCGAGCGCTGGTTCGATTCGAACTCCAAGTCGGTAAAAATGCAAGATCAAGCTACTCAGCTGGCGATTCAAGACGTCGGCACCACGGCATAACGGAGAGAGGGAACTTCTACCATGATGCGAGCGCTCTATACGGCCGCCAGCGGGATGATCGCCCAACAATACAATATGGACACGATCTCCAATAACTTAGCGAACGTCGATACGACGGGCTTTCGGCGTAACGTCGCGCACTTTCAGGATCTGGTCTACCAGCAAATCCAGGCACCCGGTGCGCCGATCGGCGCCTCGATCGTTCCGGTCGGCCAGCAAGTTGGCCTCGGCGTCAAAGTCGGCTCCTCGGAGAAAGTCTTTACCCAAGGCTCGCTGCAGCAGACCGGCAATCCGCTCGACGTGGCAATCCAGGGCGACGGATTTTTCCAGGTAACGCTTCCCGATGGCACGACCGGCTACACGCGCGACGGCTCGTTCAAGGTCGATGCCAACGGTGCGGTGGTGACCGCAGATGGCTACTTCGTTCAGCCGCAGATCACGATTCCCGCGAATGCGACCTCGGTGCAGATCGGGCAGGACGGCACGGTGACCGCGCTCGTTCCCGGTAGCGCGATTCCGCAGCAGCTTGGGCAGCTTACGCTCGCGCGCTTCGTCAATAATGCCGGGCTCTCGCCGATCGGTGGCCAGAACATCTACACCCAGACGGCGGCGAGCGGCCCTCCGGTCGTGACCCAGCCCGAACTCAACGGTGCCGGCTCCCTCCAGAGCGGCTACCTCGAGAACTCGAACGTCCAGGTGGTGAACGAGATCGTGAATATGATCGTTTCGCAACGTGCGTTTGAAGCGAACTCCAAGGCGATCACCGCCTCGGACCAGATGCTTCAGACGGCGAATAATTTGGTGCAGTAACGAACGTGCGCACCCTGCTCGTTGGATGTATGCTGCTCCTGTCGGTCCTCCATGCGCGACCGGCAGCGGCAGCATACTCCCACGCGCAGCGCATCCCCGCGGCCGAACTCACGGCGCTCGCTCGTGCGGCGATCGCGCGGATGCCCCACGGCGCCGATATCGCCTATCTTCCCGTCTCTGCGCTCTCCGACCAGTTCGTCGATCTCGGCCGCGTCTCGCTGCATCTGCGCTCGCCGCTGGTGACCTCGGCGTACGTGAACGTTCCGATTGCGATCGATCTCAACGGACACTTTCTGCGCACCGTTTTCGTCGGCTATCGCATCCAGCATTACGTCATGGCGGCGACGGCCTCGCACGATTTGGCTCCCGGTACCGTTCTCTCGGCGCAGGACCTGAAGATGGCGATGGTGCCCTTTACCGGCCTTCCGCTTAACGGCACGAAGGTGCTCGTCGGGCGCCAGATTATCGCGCCGGTTCGTGCCGGGCAACCGATTGCGATCGAACAGACGCTCGTCAATGAGATCGTCCGCGCCGGAATGAGCTGCGTGCTCGTCATTCGCGACCGCGGCGTCTCGCTCGTCGCCGACGTGATCGCTCGCAGCAGCGGCGGGCTCGGCGATCAGGTCTCGCTCTATAATCCGCAGACCAATAAATTACTCTCCGGCACGGTAGTTGGGCCGGATCGCGTCGAACTCGATCTCTCCGGAGGAGATGGACGATGAACCGAATGCTTCGTAACCTCGCGCTCGCTGCACTCTGCCTCTCGCTCGCACCTGCGAGCGCGCTCGCAGGCTCGCTCTACGTGCCCGCACCGGCACCGGCTGGCCCCGGGCATCCGTTGCAGTTGGGCCCCGACCATCGCGCCTCGCAGATCGGCGACCTCGTCTATGTCGTCTACGATTTCAGCGTTGCGAGCAATAGTTCGAACATTGTCAACAACAGTAAGACCGCGAGCCTCGGATACCCCGGTGCGACCGGCAACCTGGCCTTGGCCTTCCTGCGCATCCCCACCTCGATCGGTGGGTCGTCGCAGGTGCAATCCCAGACGCAACATACCGGGCAGAATAGCTTCGTCTCGGCGATGATGGCGACGGTAACCAACGTGCTCCCGAGCGGCGTCCTGCAGATCGAGGGCAACCAAGGGCTCACCGTCAACGGAAACGCTCAGGTATTGCACGTGATCGGCTACGTTCGCCCCGAAGATATCGATTCGACCGATCAGGTGCTGAGTTCGCGCATCGCCGACGTTCAGGCGACCTTCTCGGGGAATTTCCAAGAGGGCCATAAAGGGCTCATCCGTAAGCTCTTGGATTTCCTCTTCTAGCCATGAACGCTCGCAGCAACGCCCTCCGCCGAATCGCCGCCCTGGTGGCGTCATTCGCTTTTCTCGCGACGCTCGCTGCGCCGCAGGCGACGATGGCGGCGTTTTACGAGCGCGTTCTCGTGAAGAATATCGCTCGCGTTCAGGGAGTCACTTCGAATCAACTCGTCGGCTACGGCGTCGTCGTCGGGCTTCAGGGAACCGGCGATTCGACCTCGGTGCTGTTCACGAGTCAGACGATCCAGAATATCCTCCAATCGTTCGGGCTCACCGTCAGCAGCCAATCCGTACGGACGCGCGATGTCGCTGCGGTTATCGTTACGGCGTCGTTGCCGCCATTCGCGCACCAAGGCGATAAGATCGACGTCACCGTTTCGGCGATGGGCGACGCATCGACGCTTCAGGGCGGCACCCTGGTTCTCACCGAGTTGCATGCTGCAAACAATCTCGTCTATGCAACCGCCCAGGGCCCGATCTCCGTCGGCGGCTTCGTCGCCGGTCCTTCGGCGGGGAATAGCGTGACGCAGAATTACACCGCCGTCGGGATGGTGCCGCGTGGAGGCATCGTCGCGCGCAGCATGAAAACGCCGATCACGAGCGGGAACGGGAGCGGATTCAACTACGTCTTGACGACGCCCGATTTTAAGACCGCCGCCGACCTCGCCTATACCCTCAACGGGCGCTTTGGGTACGGCACCGCGCGTGCTCTCGACGCAGAAACGATTCATGTGACGCTGCCGCGTGCCTATGCGGGAAACGTCGTCCAGTTTCTCGCCGACGCCTCCGATCTCGGGGTACAGCAAGACGAACCCGCGATGGTGGTGATGAACGAGCGGACCGGAACGATCGTCTTCGGCGGCGATATTAAACTTGCGCCGTGTGCGATCGCTCACGGGAACCTTACCATTACGATCTCGACGCGCAATAAAGTCGTCCAGCAACCATTTACGACCGCGTCGCCCGGCACGCAGAGCAATACGACGGTGACCGCGACCAATAAGGGCAAGCGACTCGAATTTATCGCCGGCGCTGCGACGCTGGCATCGGTCGTGCGCGCGCTGAACACGCTGGGCGTGGCACCGCGCGACCTCATCGCCATCGTGCAGGCGCTCCGGCGTGCGGGCTCGTTACAAGCGGAGGTGGTCTTACAATAATGAGTGAGATCGCAAAAGCGGCGGCGACGCCGCTGACGCCCGTGCAACAGCAAGCGATGAAGCGGCTCGACCAGGCGGCGACGCAGCTCGAAGGCGTCTTCCTTCAACTCGTGATGGGTGCGATGGATAAAACGGTCTCGCACGATTCGATTTTCGGTAAGCAGAGTAACGGCGAACGGATCTTCCAGTCTATGCTCGATCAACAGCGCGCCGAGCAGATGGCTAAGACCGGGAGCATCGGGATCGCCAAAATGTTGGAGGAACAACTCAAAGCGAGCGTTCTCTCCGATGCATCGCAGGAAGCGAAAGTAAACGTCAAGAGGAGTAGCGGACCGTGAGCGATTCGTGGGAGATTTTTGCTAGAACGCTGGGAACGGAATCTGAAGCGCTGCGCCTCCTCGGCGAGCGGGCCCAGGCCCTTTCTAAGGCATTGGTTCATCTCGATGCCGAGCAAATCTCGGTCGCTCAACGCGAACTCGATGAGGCACGTGAGGCGTTTTCGCGCGCCGCATCGGAGCGTCGGGCGATGCAAGTGCGCGGATTCGGCACGATGACGTTACGGCAAGTCTGCAGTTATGCGCCTCCCGCGCTTGCGTGGGAGATGAATCAGCGACTCGCCGAGTTGATGACCAGTTCCATCGGAGTGACGATTACCAACAACAATAATAAAGCTCTTATCGCGGGAGGCATGGACCGCTTGGTCAAGACGACGCTGGCGATGCAACGCGCCGCGAGCGAACCGAGCACCTATCGTCGGCGCGGTTTCGTCGCCCCACCGAGTAACAGCGTTTTGGTGAGCAGCAAAGCATGAGTTTCATTCCACAGGGCACGTTTTTCGACCTCAGCATGATGGGCAGTGCGCTGAACGCCTTCCAATATGCCGAGAGCGTGACCTCGAATAATATCGCGAACGTGAACACGCCCGGTGCCTCGCGCCAGGTGGTGATCCTCAACGAAGCGCCGCCGATCGCCGGCTCACCTTTTTCACCCACGCATTCGCAAGGAACCGTCGGCGACGGCGTGCTCGTACAGCAAATCTTGCGTATCCATGCCGACAACTACGATCAGCTTTTTCGCGGGGCAACGGCATCGCAGAACTATTACAGTACCGAACAGAATGCGCTCAACGCGCTTCAGTCAACGCTCGGCGATCCCAATTCGGGAATCGGCGCGCAGTACACGGCATTCCAGACGGCGATCAATCAACTCGTCACTCAGGGGAGCGGTGCGCAGAGCACCTCGGTCCGCGCGAGCGTCATCGCACAGGCGCAAGCCCTCTCGACTGCGCTCAATAATGCTTCAAGTGCGATCGTCACCCAGCAAAATTCTGCACTCTCGCAAGCGACGACCTTGGTGACGACGACGAACGGAATCCTCGACCAGATCGGCGCGCTTAACGGCCAGATTCGCGCGGCGAGTGCCGCCGGCGATAGCCCGAATACGTACAAGGATCAGCGCGACCACCTTATCACGCAACTCTCACAATATCTGTCAACGCAGACCTCGATTCAAGCAGATGGTTCGGTGTTGGTAAGTGTCAACGGGCAAGCGCTCGTCAACGATACGGTCGTCTATCATCTGGCGGCGCCGACGGTCGGCACGGCGAGCAACGGGACCTCGACCTTTAAGATCAACTTTCAAAGCACGCCGCCTGCCTCGTCGACCGCTCCCGGTATCCCGCTGGGGAGCGGCCAGCTCGCGGCATTGCAGGATCTCTACAACAACAAGCTCACCGTCTATGGGCAACAACTCGACCAGTTTGCCAGCTCGCTCGCGAATGAAGTCAATCGCATTACCCAATCTGCCTACGACCAAAATGGGCAGGCGGGGGCCGCGCTCTTTCAACCGATCGTTGGAAACCTTCCAATCTCGGCGGGGAACATCAAGGCCGGTATCACCGATCCGGCACAGTTTCCGATCGCCTTTGCATCGACGGCCGCCGGCAGCCTGGTGATTCCGATGAACTCCGGCAATAACAGCATCGATACCTCGGCTTCGCTGACGAATTATGCCTCGCTCGCGAATCCGCCGGCCGCACCGCTGGTGGGCACATTGACGGTAACGATCAACGGTGTCCCACAGACGTTTTCGTACAATACCGGCACGACCGATAACAGCGTCAATGCCTTCGTCACGCATTTTAACAGCGCGCATCTCGGCGTCACCGCATCCTTCGACCCAAACTCGCAGCAGATCGTCTTCGCGCAGGATCCTACCAACGTCGACCCGGCGAGCCGGGCGGTGCAGGGAGGCGCGCCTCAGCAGCCGGGCTTCTCGATCAGCGATTCGCTCGATACCGTTCCCGGCACGACGCCGGCGAACCAATACCTCCTGGGAGTGCTCGGTGCGGGAAGCATCGACGGCGTCGCGCAGAACGCGGGGAACGCCTTCGGTGCCCAAGATAACTCCGGAGCGAACGCGTTGCTCTCGGTATTCTCGACGAACGTCGGGGTGCCGGCATTGCTGACGACTTCGGCGACGGCGGCGACGGCGGGAACTGCAACGACGGTCGCATTACCGGCGGGCGTTAATAATATTGCCGTCGGCCAAGTGTTGACGATCGATGCGACATCGGGCGGCGGCGCGCCGCAAGAGAACGTGGTGGTCTCCGCGATCTCGGTCGACCCAACAACGGGCATTGAATCGGTCACCTTTACTCCGAGTCTCGCGCACCTCGCCGGATACTCGGTGCAGAGCGCGCAGACGCAGACGCTCGGCCAGTTCTACGGAAACTTCGTGACGCGCGTCGGGCTCGACGGCCAGGCGGCGATTTCGGGGAATCAAACGCAGACGACGTTGGCCAATAATATCAACCAAGTTCGCCAAAGTATCAGCGGCATCAACATTAACGAAGAGACTCAGAACCTCGTGCAATATCAAAATGCATACTCCGCCGCAGCGCGCACGATCAATGTGATCAACCAGATGATGCAGACGCTTATCAATAACCTCGGCGTCGGGTCCTAGGGATAGGGAGTTCGAACATGCGCATCGCCACCTCAACGATCTACGAGCAGCAGACTAATGCGATCGATAACCTCGTCGTTCAACAGGCGAACGAAGGGCAGCAACTTTCGACCGGAAAGTCGCTGAACCAACCCTCCGATAATCCGTCGGTGATCGCCGAGGATCTCGCCATTCGTACCGATGGTGCGCTCGGAACGCAGACCTCGTCGAACCTCACGAATCTCTCGAATCAACTCACCACCGTCGACGGTGCGTTGAGCTCGCTGACCAGCGTGCTGCAGCAGGTGCGTTCGCTTGCAATCCAAGGAGCGAGCGATAACGTCACCGCTTCGCAGCGTCAGGCGATCGCGACCCAGGTCAATCAACTCTTTCAGGAGAGCGTTGGACTCGCCAACACGCAGTTTGCCGGGCAATACGTCTTCGCGGGGACGGCGAACCCGGCTGGAACGCCGGTTCAGGCAGTCGGAACCGCACCTAACGGCATCACCTTCTCCGGAAACCTACAGTCCCAGGTCCAACGGCTTCCCAACGGTCAGGTCGTCAATGCCTCGGTGACGTTTCAACAAGCCTTTAATTACGGGGCGTCCGATGGTTCGCCCGACGTTTTCCAGGTCATGAAGAACCTGCAACTCGCGCTCACCAGTTCGACGGTCGTCGATAAAAGCAGCGTCGCCGTCAATCAGGGCGGCGCATATATAACGCTGGGAACGCAACTCAACGCCGCGGGGTTCCTCACCTCCATCGTCCCCGACGGGAGCGGCCAGATATCGATCAATATCTCCAGCGTTTCGGTGCCGTCGGGGGTAACCCTGACCTTCGCCTCGACCGCGACGATCGGCGCCGTTGTTGCCGCGATCGATGCATCGGGTACCGGGGTCACCGCGCAATTTTATCCGGGAAGCTTTCCCCAGCAGGGCGCGGAGCGTTTGGTACTCACCGATTCTGCGGGCGCCTTTCAGGTAAATAACGTGCCGAGCGGTGGTAGCACGACCTCGGCGAACTTTACCTCGGTCTTTAACCTGCAAACGCAGGCCGATACGGTCCAACAACTCAGCACGCAACTCGGCGACATCGACCGGGTGATCCAGGGCGTCTCGAACGCGCGCGCCTTCCTCGGGTCAAATATTCAAGCGATTCAGGCCGCGGGATCGGCGGTGAACGCACAGGTTCTCAACGATACGCAGGTGCAATCCAATATCGAAGATACCAATATCGCTCAAGTGACGTCGCAGTTCTCGCTCACGCAGACGGCCCTCCAGGCGGCGTATAGCACGACGGCTCAGCTCGAGCAGAAGAGTCTTTTCGATTACATTACGTAAGCGACGTATGAAGTGGTGTCATTAGAGAGGCTTTATGGTGTTGGCGATGAATGAAGTGTCGGTGCAAAGTATGCCCGAGAGCACGACGATCGAGTTCCCGCGTTTTGGATCCTCAACGTTTTCCCCAACTGATATCTTCGCATTCGACTGGGGGTTACCGGGGTTCCCCGCGCTCCATCGCTGGGTCGCTCTGACGCTCGACACGCAACCGAATTTCGTCTGGCTGCAAAGCCTCGACGATCTGAACGTCGCGATCCCGACCGCCGACCCGTACGCACTCTTCGACGATTATGCGCCGCGTATTCCCGCGTACGCCGTCGCGTCGCTCGCAATCGCCGATCCAACCGACTTCGCGACGCTCTGCGTCGTCATCGTTTCGGCGAATGCCGAGGAGATGTCGATGAACCTCTTTGCGCCGATCCTTTTGAATCTGAAAACTCGGCGGGGGCGCCAGGTCCCGCTCGATGGCAGTTCCTACTCGGTGCGCACGCCGATGCCGCGCAAGGCAAGCGCTGGCGAGTCGGTCGCCCCTCAGGGCGGGTAGCCAGCCCTTCATAGCGCAGGGGGGGGGCGTCCTTCCCGCGAAAAATGCTCTCGAAGCGGGCCCGTCTGCGGCTCGCAGCAGCCATGGAGGGCAGCCCCATGCTCGTACTCAGCCGTAAAGCGAATCAGTCGATTATGATCGGCGATGATATTCGTTTAGTGGTGGTCTCGCTCGACCACGACCAGGTGAAGATCGGCATCGATGCCCCGCGGGAGATCCCGGTTCATCGCTCGGAGGTCTACGAAGAGATTCAGCGGGCAAACCAGCGCGCCGCCGCCGAACCGCCCCCCTCGGGCGAACCTTCCACCGGGAAGACCGGTGTCGCCGCCCTGCGGCCGCATATTCCCTCGAAAAAAGGCTAAAAAAGGTTCCTTTCTCCTAAAGTCGCCGGCCTAGGCCTCCGATACCCAGAGGGAGGGGGCAGGACGCTTCCTCGCAGATGACTAGTCTCTACCTGTGCGCTCTGCGCGCAACAATCAAGGAGGAACCAAAATGGCTCAAGGTCTGAGCATCGCCAACAACCTGTTGGCCAATAGCGTTCAGTTTAACCTGAATAACAACCAGAGTGCGTTGAAGAACATCGTCACTCAACTTTCGTCTGGTTTGCGCATCAACTCCGCGGCGGACGATCCGTCCGGACTCGCCATCGCAACGAACCTGCAAACGCAGGTCGATGGCTTCAACACCGCCGTACAGAACGTCCAGAACGCGAACAACGCAGCGCAGGTCGCGCTCGGTGCGCTTTCGACGACGACCGACATTCTGCAACGCATTCGTAGTCTCGCGGTCGAGGCTTCGTCTTCGCTCAACAGCAACCAGGATCGCCTCAACCTCCAGGCTGAAGTGAGCCAGCTGCTGCTCGAAGTCAACAGCATCTCGCAGAGCGTCAACTTCAACGGGCAGCCGCTCCTCGATGGTAGCCATGCAGGCTTCCAGCCGCAGGTGCAAGCAGCGTTGAACGTTACCTCGAACTCGGCGCTCTCCACCAACGGGGCGCTCCAAGTCTCGGGCTTCAACTACGGCTTCCTCGCCGCTTCGGCGGTCGCCAGCTCCACGAACTTCTACACAACGGCAGCCGGCGTCGCAGCCGGTCTCTCGGGTGCAACGGGTTCGACGCTCGATGGTACGATCGAACTCCAGGTGGTGAACACCGGCGTCTCGATCGCCGTTCAAGAGACCTTCGTCGCCAGCGCGACGGGCCAGGTCTGCGTCTCGAGCACGCTCTACGGTGCTACCAGCATCGCAGGTGCGTTCGACAACGTGAACGTCACCATCGGTACGATTAGCTCGCTCGATGTCGGCGTAACGTCGTACGTCAAAGTGACGCAGAACGTTGCGGCACTGACCAATCCGAACAACCCCGCGTTCAACTTCCAATCGGGAGCGAACGAGGGCGACGTCATCCAAATCGGCATCCAGGCAACGAATACGCAGACCCTGCGCATCTCGAACATCAACCTGGCACTCTCGGCGGCGAACAACCCGTCGATCGGTTCGGAGGACGCCATCGGTCAGATCGACCAGGCGCTCAACACGATTCTCAACCAGCAAGCGCTCCTCGGCGCGGTCGTCGTTCGTCTGAACGAAGATTCGCAGAACGCGAATGTCGCGGCCGTGAACCTGCAGGCCTCGGAATCGTCGATCCGCGACCTCAACGTCGGTCAGGCAACGACGCAGTTCACGAAACTGCAAGTGCTGGTACAGGTCGGCACCTCGGTGTTGGCTCAGTCCAACACGAACGCTCAGTCGGTACTCGGACTCTTCCGCTAAGGCGGAATCCTCGGGTAACCAACCTGGGATCGGGGCTCGCGCAAGCGGGCCCCGATTTTTTGCATGCATCGGGTAAACGAGTAAGAGCCCGCCGCGAAGATGCCGAAGAGAAGAGAGAATGCCCGTCCGGATCAAATCGAAAAAACAGGCGGTCGCACCGCCGAGCGTCGCGCCCCCGCCGACGCCGCCAGCAACCATCGCACAAACGATCTCTTTGCCGCGCCCACCCGCCGACGCGCCACAACTGCCTGCGGGCTTGAGTCTCTGCATGATCGTCAAAAATGAAGAGAAATTTTTGGCAAAATGTCTGCAGAGCATCGCCCCTCACGTCGATGAAATCTGCATTGTCGATACCGGATCGACTGATCGTACCGTAGAGATCGCGCGGGAGTTCGGCGCAAAAGTCGAGTTGCGCGAATGGCGAAACGATTTTTCCTGGGCGCGTAACGAAGCGATCGCGATGGCCTCGTACCGCTGGATTTTTATGCTCGATGCCGACGAAGAGTATCTGCCCGGCAGCGAATCGCTCCTCGCACAACTCAAGAGCGTTCCCGCTTTCGATACCGGAATCTGGGTACGCTGCTACAACGAATCAAACGACTACCAGGGCACCGGGCAGATGTCGCATCTCTTGATCCGTATCTTCCCAAACCATCCGCGGATACGGTATCGCGGTTTAATCCATGAGTTTATTACGCTCGATCAGTCGCAGCTTGGGCTGAAAGCTTCGGCTTCGCCGATTGCCATCAAGCATAGCGGCTACCTCAAAGAAATCGTGACCGAGCGCGATAAAGGTGCCCGTAACCTCGCGATTGTGAAAGCGGCCGTCGAACGCGAGCCAGAAGAAGCCTTTCATTGGTTCAATCTTGGTACGACGGCGTTTCTCATCGGAGATTACGAAACGGCGCGCAGCGCGCTGGAGACGATGATCGAGGTCAACAAAGAGCAACCGCGAGGGTTTTTCGCCAACGGGTTATCTGCACTCGCCGATGTCTATACCGAAAAGTTTAACGACCCCGTGAAAGGTGAAGAATCTGCGCGCCTTTGTTTGAAATTTTCGCCTCGGTACGCAAACGGACATTTCGCGCTCGGCAAAGCACTCGTCGCGCAAAAACGACTCGTCGATGCACGTGAGGCCTTTCAAGCGGCGATCGCCGACGGCGAGTACAATCACCTGCAATTCGTTGTGGATGACGAAGTGTCGAAATGGAAGGCGCACAGCGAGGTCGGCGCAACCTACGTCGCCGAAGGAAACGACGTTGCGGCGGTGGAGTGGTTTGAAAAAGGCCTTAAAAATCGCCCTTCGGCGTTGCCGTTGCGCCTCAATATCGCTCGTGCGTACGAGCGCCTCAAGCGTATCGATGAAGCGGCTACGACCTTTGCGGCGGCATTTCGCGATCTTCCATCCGACCAGAGCGCGGTCGACTATGTCAATTTTCTCCTACGCGCGCATCGCGATCGCGAGGCGCTCGATGCGATTCGTGCGGCGATGCCGCAAATCTCTCCGGCGGCACAGTTCCCGGTGTTGATGGCCGGCGCAGCGGTCTGCGAACGGAACGGCTGGCCCGAGCGCGAGCAGTTTTTGCTCGATGCCGCCGAGCGCATGCCGGGTGCAGCCCTCGCGCTCGATCCCTTGGAGGCACTGCTCCGTGCGAGAGGCGATCTCGCGGCCATCGAACGCCTCTATGACGCCGAAGACGCGACCGAGCCGCTCGAGATCGCCGATTTTCGCCGGCGGGCGAGTCGGTTGCTCGCACAGGGGCGCTTTTCGGAGTCGCGCGCGATCGCCGAACGTGGGTTGGAGCGCGACGGGCGCGACCCCTCGCTTCTACTCGGTGCTGCGCTTGCCTCGTCGAGTATGGGCGATTCGGAGAGCGCGCGACGCTGGGCACAAACAGTTCCACCGGAGAGCGGCGAGTTGTATCTCCGCGCCGGAATGATGCTCGCCCTCGACGCCCGCGGGCGTGGGGAGTATGAAGAGGCGATCGCCGCAACCGAAGCAGTTTTGTCGCGCGCTCCGCAGAATATTGAAGCCGTAGTACTGCGCTCGACCATGTTGCAACAACTCGGCCGGGATGGGGAGAGCGAGGAAATGTTGCTTGCAGCGCTCCGTTTCGATCCGCAGCGGATCGCCGTCGAACTCTCGATGTTGTATTTGAAACAGGAACGCTTTGAGGACGCGCGCCGCATCGCCGACGCCGCACTCGTTCGATAGCGCCGACCTTGCTCTATTCGATCGTCATTCCCGTCTTCAATAAGGCCGCGCTCACGCGCGTCTGTTTGCAGTCGCTCGCAGAGACGCTGCCGCGCGATACCTTGGGCGAGGTCATCGTCGTCGATAACGGGTCGACCGACGACACCGCAACGGTTCTCGCTGAATTCCCATGGATCAAGACGATCGTCAACGAGCGGAACTTGGGCTTTGCGGTAGCGAACAACCAAGGTGCGGCGGTCGCGTCGGGGCGCATTCTCGTCCTTTTGAATAACGATACGAAGGCGCTGCCGGGTTGGCTGGAAGCGATGCTCGCGCACTTTGAGAACGACGATGTCGGTGCGGTCGGGGCGCGCCTTCTCTTCGGCGACGGTTTAATTCAGCATGCCGGGGTGATATTTAACGAGATTCTCAGCGGTGTGAATACGATGGCGCCGACGCATTACGGTTTCCTCGCTCCCGGGGAGGAGCCGACGGTGATGAAGCGTCGCGACGTCCAGGCCGTTACCGGGGCTTGCCTCGCGACGTCGCGAGCGCTCTACGTGCGTCTCGGCGGACTCGATGAAGGCTTTTGGAACGGCTACGAAGACGTCGACTATTGTTTGAAAATCCGGCATGCTGGGTTACGTATCGTGTACGAGCCGAAGGCCGTACTCTTCCACTATGAGTCGCAATCCGGCTCGCAGCGTTTTCGGCGCGTCATGCCCAATATTGCAAGGCTCGAGGGCCGCTGGAGGGACTTTCCAAGTATCGATGCCGGCCTTTGGGATTACGAACGGCATCTCGTTAAGCGCACCGTCGTCATGCCGAATGCTATCGTTTCTGCGCAGATGCTTCCGACGCCGTCGATCTCGATTGTTGTGCATGGGGAGACGGCAAAGAACAATCGCGCGCGCATAGAGCGCGCGCTCCGAGCGGCTCCTGCAAATATTGAGAGCATTTTATGGACGGCGAACGACGATCTCGAAGCGGCGCGGAAAGCAATGGAGCTGCGAGGCAATAGATACGCTTTTTTTCTCGATGCTCGCTTAACGTTGGCTCCATCGTGGTTCGAACATCTCTCGCGTCGTCTCGAGATTCGGTACGATGCACTCGCTGCAACGGGAGCTCCCGAGTCAATGGTCGGGTTCGACGCATCGCCGGCCTGTGGTGACGCTCGAGCATTGCTCGTCGCACTTTGGCGTTTGCCGCAACACTATCGTCTTGCCGACTTCCCCACCATCGATGGTGCCCTCGCCGACCTGTGCGTCCGCGCGCTCGAACTGGGGCTCGGGGTTGTTGGCATGGACGAGCCCGTTTTCGAAAGTTCGCCGGAGCCGGCACGCGACGATCTCTTCGAACGAACCTACCAGCGGAGTATCGCCTCGCTCATCGGCGGCGACGATCGCTTTTTAATGGAACGACTCGCAGCGATTCGGCGCCCCACCGCAGGGCTCGTTTCGATCGTTACGCTCAGTTGGAACGCTCCCGAGTATACGAAATTGGCGATCGCCTCACTATTAGCCCGTACGAGGGAGCCATTTGAAATTATCGTCGTCGATAATGGTTCGGGGCCCGAGACGGTTGCCTACCTTCGCTCGATCGACGACCCGCACGTCCGTGTTATTTATAATGCAACGAATCGCGGCTTCGGTGCCGGAAATAATATCGGCTTGGCAGCGGCGAACGGTGAGTTCGTCGTGGTGCTCAATAACGACGTCTTGGTAAGCGACGGTTGGCTCGATGCTTTGCTGCGCCCGTATCGGGATATGCGCGCGGTCGGTATTACCGCCCCGCGAAGCAACAGTGTTTCCGGGCACCAACAGATTCCCAATGCGCGTTACGACGACGAAGCGGCGATGCTCGCATTTGCGGCCGAGCGGGGACGCCTTTATAGCGGGCGGGGATATTTTACCGATCGCGCGGTGGGCTTCTGTCTTTGCATGCCAAGAGAACTTATCGACGAGATCGGCGGTTTCGACGAACGCTTCGGCGTCGGAAATTTCGAAGATGACGACCTCTGTATGCGCGCGCGCGCAGCGGGATATAAAATTTTCGTTTGCGAGGATGCCTTTATCCATCATTTTGGTAGCCGAAGCTTTGTTGCAAATAATGTCGATTATGGGGCGACGATGCGCGCGAACTGGAGCTATTTCGCAGGGAAATGGGGCTACCCGCCTGCCTATCCCGAGAGTGGCTACGACCCGCGGACCGGGTACTTTATCGGCTTCGATCGGGCCCTCCACTATGCGGCGCTTCCGAAGGCCGGAAGCACCGTGGAAGGCGAGGAGGGCGCGGGTGGGACGGCTGCTCTCGCTGTGCCCGGAGTGCGCTTCCTGGCCGACGTAGCCGACGGCGATGCAGCATGGGAACCCGTCGGGCGCTTCCTTCGTCGATATTTTCGCGCCTTTCGCGCCCAGGATGGCATCGTGCTGACGCTACGCCTCTGCGGGGCCGTCGATTCGGCAACGATCGAGCGTCGCATCGAGCGAGTACTCTCGTCATTGAATATCTCGGCCGATATTTGTGCCGACGTCGAAGTGGTCGATGCCGATGAAGAACTCGTTGCAACGTTGCACACCATCGACATATCCGAAATTAAATCCGCGAGTCCGAGCGCATTACGGCGGCTTCTCGAGGTGAAGAATCGATGAGATTTCACGATCGGCACCGCCGTTTCGCTCTCGCTCCGATGCAGGAGGCGCATTCGGCAATCGATGCGGCATCGCTGGCGTTTGCGCGTTTAGAGCCGGGCTGGTCGCTTTCCCAGCGCTCGGCGGTCGATCTCGGATTTCGGAGCGGCGATCGTTGGACGATTGTATTTGGCTGCGAGGTAGAGGTCGCCCCGCTTTTGGAGCGTGAGAGCAGCCTGCTCCTGTGGCCGCTCGATTATCGCTCGCTCGATCGGCAACGTGCGGACGAGATCGAACGCGTAATTTTTCCGTGGCTGCGCGTGCAGTTTTTCAATCGACGCGCGCGTACCGCAAGTTTGGAAATTTTCGATTCCCGCGCGGCGGCGGAGATCGCACGCGCTCGGGAGATGCGTCTGCTCGGCGTTACGAGTTATACCGATCTCTATGAGGATCTGGCGCCGTACGTCTATGCCGCGCGTCACGTTCGCTCCGGAACGCGGGCCGCGGTGGTCGACCCGCGCGGCGCGGTTGGGGCGCTCTCGTTAGAGCGTGCCGGTGCCCGAGTCTCGCTCGAGCTCGGTGATGCCGAGGCGCTCGGCTTCGCTACGCGTTGGCTCGATATGAGGACCGTCGACCTCGATCGCGCCGATCGCTACGATATCGCCATCGCGAATCGCCCCGGCGCGCTTCCGGCCGCCCGCGTACGCGTCCTTCGCGATGGTGGGGAGAGCGGCGATACCGCGATACCCGTTACCGTCGCATTGCCGCCCGCGATAACGGTCTCATTCGATCCCGACGATGGTCCCACGGCGAGTACGCTCGGGATTTCGTTCGATGGTATTCCCGCTGAGGCGCGCGCGAGCGTCATCAACGAACCGGTGGCGCATGGTGGATCGTCGGGGAGGATCGCAATGCTCGTGCGCGAGGACGCGCTGACGAATCCCGATGCAGATACGATGGCGATGCATGTCCTCGCTCGACGACTGCAACGGGAAGGCTTCGAAGTGGGGGTCTTTCCGGTGGGTGCGCGTGCCGATCTCTCCTCCTACGATCTGGTGCACGCGTGGGGGAGCGAGGTCGCTGGGGCGGCGCTCGGGCTGCTGCAATCGTTGCCGAGCGTACCGCTCGTCGCATCGCTCTCCATTGACGATCCACGCCGCGAAGGCTTCTCCGGGCCGAAGGCTGCGAAAGCAGTCTACGGCAATGTCAACGACGCCGCGATGTTCGATCTCTATTTTGCAGCGCTCGGCGCACGTTCGCTCTCGATCGATAGCGTCGCGCCGGAGCGAGAGTTCGATCCGCTCCCGGCAGTG
>JABEUW010000115.1 GCA_013043945.1 Vulcanimicrobiota bacterium
CGCAAAGAGAGCGACCGCGAACGGCTCGTCGACGAGCACCCAAACCTCCGGCCCATTTCGCTCGACGTCACGATTGCCGCCGATCGCGCGCGCGCCGCACAGAGCGTCGCGCAGTGCGCACAGCCGCTGCGAGCGGTAGTGAACAACGCCGGCATCGCCGTCGGTGGACCGCTGGAATATTTGCCGATCGCGCGGCTGGTCGAACAATTCGAAATCAACACCTTCGCGCCGATCGCGCTCACGCAGTCGCTGCTCCCACAACTGCGTGCGAGCCGTGGCCGCGCATTCTTTATCGGCTCGATCGCCGGGCGCATGGGCGTTCCCTTGGTCGGCCCCTACGGAGCCTCGAAGGCCGCGCTCGCCATTCTCGTCGACGCGTTACGCCAGGAGTTGCACCCGCACGGCATCGCCGTCTCGCTCTTCGAATTCGCCGCCGTCAAAACGCCGATCTGGGCGAAGGGGCGCGCCGGCGCCGAGCACGCGATCGAGCAACTTCCCGCCGAAGCTCTCGCACAGTATGGGAAAGAGATCCAAGCGATGCTCGCGCAGACCAAAGCCGAGGAACGACATGGTTTGCATCCAACGGTCATCGCCGACGCCGTCATCGCCGCGCTGCACGCGCCGCGCCCCCGCGAGCGATACGTCATCGGCCGCCAGGCGCGGATTCAATCGATCGTCGCGCTCCTGCCGACGCGACTGCGCGACCGATTGATCGCCGCCGCGTTGAAACACTGAACGCTTCCTAGACCGCTTCGGCGATCGCGATGGGCTTGTGCACGCAGGTCGGTTCGGCGGCGAAGGCATCGCCGGTCATCGTATACGCGCGCGAGCGCGAACCACCGCAGAGTTCGCGGAATTCGCAGACGCCGCATTTGCCATCGAAGGTTTCGGGGCGGCGCAGACGCTGCATGACCGGGTGGTTACGATAGACGTCGAGGAGATCGGCATCGCGCACGTTCCCGCAGACGTAGGGTAGAAATCCGCTCGGCGAGATCTCGCCGATATGCGAGATAAAGACGAAGCCTTTGCCATCGCCGACGGCGGGCACGCGTTGCCAGGGCGGCTCGATCGTCGTGGGACGTTCGCGCGGAGGCATCGAGGCGATCCGCTGCGCCCGGTAGCGGCGGTAATGCGGCGCCTCGGTCGTTTTAATGCCGAACGGCAGCCGCGATTCGAGACGGTAGAGCTTGCGAAAGACCTCTTCGGTCTCGGCGGCATCGAGCACTTCGGAGCGTTCGGCGCGCCCCGTCGGAACGAGGAAGAAGACGCTCCACAGCGCGATATCGAGCTCGGCGAGCATCTCGGCGATGCGGTCGACATCGAGGTGGTTGAAGCGCGCGATCGTCGTGTTGATCTGCACGGAGATCCCGTGCTCGCGCGCCGAGCGGTAGCCGGCGAGCGTGCGTTCGAAGGAGCCCTTGACGCCGCGGAATGCATCGTGCACCTCCGCTTCGGCGGCATCGAGGCTCAAGCTGATGCGTTCGCACCCGGCGCGAGCGAGTTCGAGCAACGAGCTATCGCGCAGGCGCCCGGTCGCACTCGGCGAGACGGCGATGCGCAGGCCGCGTTCGGTGGCGTGTTCGATAATTTTATAGATGTCGTCGCGCATGAGCGGATCGCCGCCGGTGAAGACGACGATTGGGTTCCCACAGCTCGCGATGGAATCGACGAGCGCGAACGCCTCGGTGGTGCTCAACTCTTCGGGATTGCGGTGCGGGATCGCCTCGGCTCGGCAATGGCGGCAGGCGAGCGCGCAGGCGCGCGTCATCTCCCAAATGATCACACGAGGGGCATCATCGTAGAGGTGTGCGGCCGCTGCTTCCATGCTATCGATGGTACTGCCGTTTCATGCAACCGATGAGAAGAAGTTGTGAAGAGCATGCCCCAAAGCCTCGCTTGGTTTGCCGCGCATGATTCGAGACGGGAGCGCCTAACCAGCAGGCACGTACTTCGTCGCCTCGGAGGTAGATGGGTGTCAAACCAACGGGTTGCTTTGGTTACGGGTGGCGCGCGCGGCATCGGGGCCGCCATCACCCGCAGATTGGCGCGCAACGGCATTACGGTCGCTGCGGGGTTTAGCAAAGGGCGTGAAACCGCCGAGCGCTTGCAAAGCGAACTGCTATCGGATGGAGCGAGCGTTATCGTCGTGCAAGGGCGCGTCGACGATCCCGCCGATTGCTCGCGCGTCGTCGAGGAAGTGCTTGCGAAATACGGCCACGTCGACTACCTCATCAACAATGCGGGCATCACCGTCGATAAGACGATGCGCAAGATGACGCACGAAGATTGGCAGGCCGTTCTCAACGTCAATTTGTACGGAGCGTTCTGCATGACGAAGGCCGTGCTCGAGCATATGATCGAGCGCGGCTTCGGACGCATCGTGAATATCAGTTCGGTGATCGGGGAGACCGGAAACGTCGGCCAAGCGAACTATGCCGCATCGAAGGCCGGGCTCTTCGGTTTCAGCAAGAGCCTCGCGCTCGAGATGTCGCAGCGCGGCATCACGGTGAATTGCGTCGCTCCGGGATTTATCGAGACCGAGATGGTCGCGGCAATTCCCGAAGCCGCGCTTACCAAGGTGATCGAGAAGATTCCGCAGCGCCGGCTCGGCCAGCCCGATGAAGTCGCTCGCGTCGTCGAATTTCTCCTCGATGACGAATCGAGCTACATTACCGGCGCGGTCTACAGCGTCAACGGCGGTTTAGATATGTAGGTCGCCCGTTGGGTGACCGCGAAGGGCCCCCGATCGTGATACGCATGCTTCTTCTTTCGATTCTCCTTTCTGCGTTCGGCGTTGCTTGCGGCGGTGGAGGCTCGACATCGGTAACTCCCTCGACCCCGTTGGCGATTACCGTCAATGGGAAGCCGGCCGCGAACGTTATCCTACTTCCGGCGACCTTTCTTACGCTGAACAGCGATATCGCTACGCTCGGAACGAGCGGCGGGGGGAGCGCGCCGGTGCAATGGAGCGTTTCGTCGGGAAGCGCCGCGGTATTGGTGGATACCAACCCCTATTACCTCTCTGGTTCGCCGACCCCGCCCCCGAACGGAACCTTCGTGATGATCGCGCCGCCGGTCGCGCATGTTATGAGTACCGGAATGGTGACGGTCGTCGCACGCTCCGGTAACGAGAGCGCATCGATCCCCGTCTATGCGTACGAACAGGTCGACCTGGGCTGCGGCCTACGCTATCAGCCGTACTACTCGTTCGAATCCGGCTCGGTCACGCAAGCGACGGCGAGCGACCTCTACGTCACGGAGCCGCCGAGCAGCGGCGACCCGTTCGACCCGTGCTCCACACTCGGGCTCGCAACCGACACCACGACGACGTTTCATTTTCCCTACGGCGGCGTTCTCGTTGCGGGCACGATGGATTCTTTCCCGCAAATAACGGCATCGCAGTGGCACGACGCGCAGACGCAGATCACGGAGAGCGACGCGCTCGCTGGAATCGTCTTGTTTAAAACACGAAGCGGAGCGATCGTGAAAGCGATGCTTCCGGTTGGCCCGATGGAGGTCTCCGGAACGAACGACGTCTTTCCGTATTAACAGACAGAACGCAGCGCGCGCCCGCCAAGCGATAACCTCGTCCTCTACCGTCCTTTAGGTGACGGCGTCGGGATCGGAGCCGGTTCGGCCGCGGCGGCATGCGGAAACGTAAAATGGTGGAGCTTCATATCGATCGCGCCGCCGCCGTGCATGAAGAAAAAATGCCCGGTACCCTCGACGTGAATGCTTTTTACGAGCCAATACGGGCCAACATGCCCGAAGGCGAAGCGCCCGAATCCACCGCCGCCCATAAAGAAGCCGCGCTTGCCGCCACCGAGAACGACCGCGCGGACGAGGTGCGTCGTCGTATCGACATACATGTCGGTGACCGGATGCTTCGTTTCGTTTCCGTCGCGCGCAGTAAACTGCAGGTGGTACGATGGGTGCCCGGAGATGGAAACGATACCGTCGTTCGCAATGCGGTAGGAGCGGCTGTAAAAGGCACGGACCGTTACGATCGCTTTCATCATGTCGAACGGGCTGCTCGGACTGGCGGGAGCGGAAGCAGGGGCAGTGGTCGCCTCCAAATGAACGAAGGCATGCATCACGGGAGCGATGGGAAACGGCATACAGTTGATTAAGGGTTTTCCGTCGCGCGTCGCCCGTCCAAGCCCTGTTGCGCTTTCGAAACGAACGACCATCGGCGGATGCGCGATCGCTTTTCCATTCCCCATACTCATGCTAACGGAACTGAGTTGAAACGTGTATGGCGGCTTTGCAGCACATTGAATGTAAATCTGCATTCCGCGATCGACGGTGGTGACTTCGTAGTCGATCCTCGCCGGAAGCGTTTGCGAGCGCATCGCGTTCAATGCTTCCGAATACACCGCTTGTCCCGATGGAAGCGTTGCGGCCCCAAGCGGAGCGGTCGCGGTCGCAATTGCGATTGAGAAGAGCGTCATCGATATGATCCGATAGAAACTTGTCATAATAAAGTCCTTGTTCGTTACAGTGATGAATGGGGTGCGTTTTCTCGATCATCGCCGACTTCTTCGAAACCGAGGACGAAGCGCAGCCGGAGGCCGCCGAGCAGTACGCTGAGATTGATTCCGAAAATCTGCATGATTATGCCTCCACCCGGCGCCATTGCAATATCGCAACCACAAGGTACATGAATGCGAGTAGCGAGAGACCGATGATGGCCGGCTGCTCCGTAATTCCGAGAGTCACGCCGAATGCGATGGTCTTTGAGGTAATCGAAAAATGTTGCATGAACCACAGTGGATCGAGCCTGACCAGCGGAACGAGGATCGCGTGAACGACATCCACTAAGGGGATCGACGTCCCGGTCGTACCGGCGAACGCAGCGGGAAGGATAAAGGCCAGGGGCCACGCGCAGCCGACCACGAGGCCACGCCCGCGTCGAATACTCGCCGTTGCCGCAAGCAACATCGCATACCACGCAATTGGAGCGAGGAGCGCGTAAAGCACCGGCGCGAATGTGTCGCCGGAGAACGTTAGGCGCGGGTCGAGGTAGACGGCAAGCGCAGCGACGGCGAATATCGCGGTGATTATTTCGGCCATAACGATCGTGACGATATCGCTTGCAATGATGCGTAGGGCTAGATTTTCTCGTGGTCGCGGCCGCACGAAGCTCATCTCTAGATGGCCGTCGTTCTCAGAGGAGAACGCACCCGAAAGCACCGTGGCCAAGACGAGGCCCACGACGAGCGAAACGTACCAGAAAAATCCGAAGTCGGTAGGCGCGTCGACACGAAGAGTGCTCGTAGTAAACCCATTTTTGACCGTACGTGCGTGCGAAAAAAACGGCCCCGAGCTCAGCCCGGTATCGTGCTGTTTCGCTTTCGCAGGATATGTGTGCCGAAGAATGGTGCCAAAATATCCACGGTCGATAACCACCGCGCGCTGCCGCAGTCTCTTGTTCTCGATGATCGTTTCCTTCGCTCCGTCGGGAAGCACCGCGTGTGTGGTTACCGATCCCTTCAATCGGGAGAGATTCGTGAAAGACGGACCCACCTCCATCGATGGTCCCAACGAGAGGCGCACGATCGCGCTGATGGCGAGCAGAACGCCCAAAGCGATGCTCGTAGCCCAGAGCGCCTTGCGCCCACGGAGCGCTGCAACGTAATCCACGGTTAGACTCCCTCCACGATCGATGCAGTCGCGGCCTTCGGCGACACGGCATCCAAGAAAATATCCTCGAGGCTGAGATCGACGACGCGTAACCCTTGCGCTCCCAACGCGCTCATTTGTTCGGCGACGCCCTCCGGCTGCTCGGTCACGTAGGCACGCAGGATGCGGCCGTTGCGTTCGACCCGTCCGATGCGTGCATCGCTGGCGAAGCCATTGATGGAGAAGTCGTCGCTCGGTAGAATTCCCTCTACGATCTTTCGCCCCGCCTTGAGATCGTCGACGACACCTTCGAGGACGATGCGCCCGCGCTGCATCACGGCGATCCGTTCCGCGGCGCGCTCTACCTGCCCGATTTGATGCGACGAAAAGACGACCGTCGTTCCCTGGGCGGCTTCGTTGATCATGAGATTTAGGACGGTGCGCTGATTGACCGGATCGAGGCCGCTGGTCGGTTCGTCGAGCAACAGCAGATCGATGCGCCGCGCGAACGCGAGCGCGACGGCGGTCGCGGTGCGCATGCCTTTCGAGAGCGCTCGCACTTTTTTGCGTTCGTCGCCGACGCCGAGTTGGGCGAGCAATTCGCGCGCGCGAGCGGGATCGAACCCGACAAAATTGCTCTGCATGTACGCTATATGCTCGTGCACGCTCATCCAATCGTAGAGCACGCTACGTTCGGGAACGTAGGCGATGCGTTCGAAGGCGCTCGCTTCGAGCGGCGCCCCGGCGAAGAGAACGCGGCCCGCACTCGCGCGAATGAGACCGAGCACGCACTTGAACGTCGTGCTTTTCCCCGCGCCGTTCGGGCCGAGCAAGCCGAAGACGCAACCTTGCGGGATCTCGAGGTCGATGCCGTCGACTGCGGCAGCGCTTCCATAGGTCTTGCGCAATCCGGTGATAGAGAGAGCGTTCATGATTCCTCCGGGAGCCAGCGATCGAGAGAAGTTTCGAAGAGTTCGGTAACGGCGGTACGCTCGAGCCCGAGCGATTTTGCCGCTCGCACCGCGCCGTCGATCTCGCTGCGAGCGACATCGCGCCCGGCAGCGATGCTCGCCGAATCGGCGCTGCCGTTCGCCCGCACGAAGGAGCCGCGCCCCGAGGCGGTCTCGATCACGGCGTCGTGTTCGAGATCGCGGTAGGCGCGCGCCACGGTGTTGGGGTTGACGGTGAGATCGAGGGCGAGTTGCTTAACGGTCGGCAGTTGCTCGCCGGGCGCGAGGAGGCCGAGCGCCACCGATCGTTTGACCTGCTCGATGATTTGCAGGTAGATCGGGATGCCGCTACGGGGATCGACGGTAAAAATGACCGGCATCGCGTCCTTTCCAGCGCCTGAGCGTTCGTGCTGTTATACTAGCTCACTAGTACGATAGCACGAACCCAGGGGGGCGTCAAGCGCGATCCGGAGCCTCGTCGAGCTCATCGACGGCGATGACTCGAAGTTCGGGGAAGGCGCGACGATAGAACGCCGCGTCCCGGGTAACGAGCGATCCGACGGCGCGCGCGTGCGCCCCGATGACGAAGTCCGCGAGAATCCTTCGCGGGGAGTCGCCACCGGCGGCGCGCCGGCGACGAGCGTAGGCCGCGTACGCATGCCCCGCCTCACGCCAGATTTCGGCCGTCAGCTGGAGATCCACGGCGATACGCGCCGTACGGAGGGCATCGTCGAGATGGTTCGCATCATGCTGCGGGCGCGCGTAGAGTTCGGCGTAAACGATGCCGCAAATCACGATCCCGGCGCGTTCGCCCACACGTTCGATGGCGCGCATGGCGCGCTCCGCGCTATCCGGGCTCCCTTCCTCGATATCGATGATGACGTTGGTATCGAGCGCGATCATTCCTCGATATCGCCGCGCATCTCGCGCACTTCCGCGTCGACCGCTTCCGGCGACTTTCCGCCCCCCCGTCTGCTTCGCCCGACGAGCGGCGCGAGGCGCTCTCTCACCGAGGGCGGGAGCAGCACGATCGAGCCATCGTCTCCCAGTTCGAAGCGAATGCTATCGCCCGGCCCCACATTGAGCAGGGCGCTAACCCCCTTCGGTAGCGTCATTTGATTCTTACTTGTCAACCTTGCTCGAAATTCCTTATTTCCCATCCTTACTTCATCCTAAGCAAGCGCGCCGAACGTGTCAAGCTCGGGTTTGGCGCAAAGGAGGCCACTGCATCGCTAGGTAAGCCTAGCGCATGAGCAATTCGACGGTCCCCGCTGCCGCCGCCAGTGCGGCACTCACTTCGCTTGTCGGCCGGGTCGGCATCGTCACCGGGGGCGCACGCGGCCTCGGCGCCGCGATGACCAAGCTGCTCGCCGACGACGGAGCGACCGTGGCGATCCTCGGCCTCCCCGCCGACGAGCCGCGCGCGCAAGAATTGCGCGGGACGCTGAACGGCAGCGCGGAACGCGTCGTCTTTTACGAAAGCAACGTCGGCGAATACGATCGTTGCGTCGCGGCGGTCAACGACGTCATCGCCAAACACGGGCGCATCGATTTCCTCATCAACAACGCCGGGATCACCGCTGATAAGACGTTGCGAAAACTCAGCATCGAGGATTGGCATAAGGTCCTGCAGATCAATCTCTCGGGGCCTTTTTACATGACGAAGGCGGTGATCGAACAGATGATCGCGCAAGGCTACGGCCGCATCGTCAACATTAGTTCGGTAATCGGACTCACCGGAAATATCGGGCAGGCGAATTACGCGTCGGCGAAGGCCGGTTTGCTCGGCCTCACCAAGACCGTCGCGTTGGAGATGGCGGGGCGCGGCATTACCTGCAACGCGATCGCGCCGGGTTTTATCAAAACCGAGATGGTCGCGGCGATGCCCGAAGCGGCCATCGCCGCCGCAACGGCGCAGACGCCGATCGGCCGCATGGGCGACCCTTCGGAGATCGCGCGTACGGTCCGTTTTCTCATCGATGAAAAGAGCGCCTTCATTACCGGCGCAACCTTCAATATCAACGGGGGGATGTTCATGTGATCGGCTCGATTCCGGTTGAAGAGTTTCAATACGCGCTCGACATGAGCGGGCTCGATCCCGCCTCGCTCGGCGACGCGCTACGCGCGGTGATCGCCGATGCCATGAGCGATCCCATGCGCATGACCACCTGGATGACGACGCTGGCGCTAACGCAGCAAAGCATCGGCATGAACATGCTGCGGCGGATGAGCGGCGAGAGCGTCGACGCCGTCGCCACACCGAACGACGGCGACAAGCGCTTCTCCGATCCGGCATGGCGCGATAACCCGATGCTCGCGGGAACGCTCGAAGAGTATCTCTCGCAAGCGCGCGCGTCGATGCAGCTGGTCGAAGGATCGCGGCTCCCCGAGATGACCAAACGCAAAGCCCGCTTTGCGATGCAAATGCTGATCGACATGTACGCGCCAAGCAACGTGCCGTGGATGAACCCGAGCGTCATCAAAGAGGCGATGGAGACGGGCGGGCAATCGTTACAGCAAGGTCTCGCCAATTATATGGACGACCTGCAGAACAATAAAGGCATGCCGCGCCAAGTCGATACCAGTAAGTTTAAACTCGGCGTGAATCTCGCCGCAACTCCGGGGCGCGTCGTCTATCGTAACGAACTTATGGAGTTGATCGCCTACGAACCTCAGAGTGCGAAGGTTCACAAAACGCCGCTGCTCTGCAGCCCTCCATGGATCAACAAATACTACGTGATGGATCTCGCACCCGGGCGCTCGTTCGTGGAATGGGCGGTGCGCCACGGCCACCAGACCTTCATGATCTCCTATCGCAACCCCGACGAGAGCCTCGCGAACGTCACGATGGACGATTATCTCAAGCTCGGGCCGCTCGCCGCGCTCGATGCGATCGAAGCGATCACCGGCGAGAAGCAGACCAATATCGCCGCGCTCTGCCTCGGCGGCACGCTCTCGTACATTCTTCTCGCCTATCTGACGGCGCACGGCCAAGGCGATCGCGTGAAGAGCTTGAGTACGACCAACACGCTCATCGATTTCAGCGAGCCGGGCGATCTCGGCGTCTTCACCGACGAAGCGACGATCTCGCGTTTAGAGAAAAAGATGAACGAA
>JABEUW010000116.1 GCA_013043945.1 Vulcanimicrobiota bacterium
CGCCACGATGGTGGGTGAGTGCAAGCGGGAGGGAATAGATTGCGCCGGGCGAGTCGATAGCGACTCAACGGCACCATGGAGGTTATAGCACGGGATAGACGCCCCCTTCAAGCATCAGGCGATAAAGCATCCAAACCGGAGAGGCCTTTAGGCAGCGATACGCGAGAGTTCGGCGCGAGCGAGCGCCGAGAGATCCTCGGCGCCTCCGTTCGCGAGTTCGAGGCTCGGCATCGCCCGCAGGGCGCAGACGAGATGAATGTACGGTCGGTGGAGGATGGCAGGCAAGCTGCGATGCTCGCGCATGTCCTCGAGCAACTCAGGATCGGGGACCACAACCGTGCCGAGATCGCGACCGAACCTGCGTAACGCCTGTATGAGCGCGTAGAGCGCGCTATAGGCAGCGGCGCGTTCCACCCACTCTTCCGGCACGGCGATGGAGAATGGAACGCGCAGTAACTGAGCGCTCCGACCGCGCCGGATGCGAGCGATGAGGACTGCGCTGCCCGTCGCTGCGGCCGCGTAGCCGTATTCGACGAGGACTCGGTGGAGCGACGTATTACGCATGCATGGACCTCTCCGTCAACATACATCGAACATACGTTCGATGTCAAGCGGGGGTCGCGAGCCTCACGATCGCCTCTTGATAGAGCTCGATGCAGCGAACGGCGAGCGTGCGCGCATCGAAACGGCGCGCGACGACGAGCATCTCTTCGCGCGTGGCCTCTGCGGGTGAGGCGACCTCCATCGCGCGGGCAAAGCTGTGTGCGTCGGGGGCGAGCAGGCGGGCGCATCCCCCGAGCACGTCGCGATTTTGCGGAGAGTCGGCGGCGAGAACCGGTAATCCGGCGGCGAGCGCCTCAACTTGGACGAGCCCCTGCGTCTCGGTCAGGCTCGGAAAGAGAAAGGCATCGGCGCTGGCATAGAAGTCGGGAAGCGATTCACGCGGGAGCGAACCGAGGAATCGCACGCGGTCGGTGAGCGCGCGCTCCCGAACGAGCGCTTCGAGCGCTTCCCGTTCGGGGCCGTCGCCGACGAAGGCCAGTCGAACGTTCGGCGAACCCACCCGGGCAAGCGCCTCAACTACGATATCGAGATTTTTCTCCAACGCCAGGCGACCGACCGCGAGGTAGAGCCGATCCGCCGAGCCGGCACCCATCCGTTCGCGAAGGTCTTCGCAGCGTCGACCGCGCGCAAAAAACTCCACGTCGATGCCGCTTGGAAGCACCTCGACGCGACCCTCTACTCCCAGGTCGCGGAGGCGGTGCTCCATCGCCACGGTCGGCACGATGACCGCAGCGACGGCGTTGGCAAACCGGCGCGTTAACTCCGACGCGGCGTAGCGCGTCGCACGCGCTTCGAAAGGAACGTAATGAGCGTATGCTTCGAGTTGGGTATGATAGGTATAGATGGTGGGATGCCCGTAGCGGCGAGCGTAACGCAGGCCCATCCACCCGGTAACGAACGGCGAATGGAGATGTAGCACGTCGAGTTGCGCGACCCGATGTGCGATCTCGCTCCGTCGCAAGACCGGAACCGTGAGCCGGTAATCGCTCTGCGTCGGAAGCGGCAGCGACGGGATGCGAACGACGCCTGCATCGTAGCGAGCTTCGGGGTGACGCGGGGTAAAGACCGTCACCTCGTGCCCCAACTCGGTCAGGCACGTGCGCAGGGTATCGACGGCGGTCACGACCCCGTTGACCACCGGATGATAGACTTCGGTAAAGAGCCCGATCCTCAACATCGCCGAACTCGGATTCCACTCGGCCTACCCCGGGCCTTTATGAGCCCGGCGCAAGGTATCTCCTTCAGGAACCCGACTTTTAGCATAGGAGCCTCTCGGAGCGGGCATGCTATAGTCCGCCCGGTCGACGGCCACTTTGCCCGACCCGGCCGCCCCGCGGCCCATCCGAGCGGAACCCACTGCCTTCCAGCATCGACATCTTGCAGTGATCCGCCCCGATCATTGGCGTTTCCCCTCCATGGTCTCGAGGGGTCCGTCAACCACCACTCCATAAACGACCGGCGCCCTTGCTCGCCACCGCCGCACCATCCGTGTGCGACACCGTGCCTGCAAGACGCCAGCACGCGAAAGGAACGCGGTTGATAGGACGTAGGCCCATGCGCCGACTCCACCTGGTTTTCGTAGGCTTGCTTGGAGCATGCTTTGCCCTGGGGGCATCCTTCATCGCGCCGACCACGGTCGTGCGCGCGGCGGAGCCCACCAAGTATGCCGTCGTCTTTCAGGACGGCTCGCGCACCACTCCATACGAAAGTACGGCGGTGAGCGTCGGGCAATTTCTCGCCGAGCGCGGCATTCACGTCGCACCCGGGGACGAAGTCGTGCCCGCTCTCGCAGCCCCATTAAGCAACGGCGCGACCATCATCTATCGACGCGCGATCCAAGTGACGTTTCTCAACGGCGCCTCGGTCGAGACGGTCGCAACGACGGCCGACGACGTCGGATCGTTCTTGTCGATGCAACGCGTGAAAATAGGAAAATTCGATAAAGTATTTCCCTCACTCGGCACCGCACTCCACAACGGATCTCGCGTTCGGCTCTTTCATATTATTGCATGGGATCGCAAAGTTCTGCTGCCCGTACGCGCCGGCACGATCCATCGCCTCGACACGCACATGCGCGTCGGCGCGCGCAAGCTCGTCGCTCTCGGTTCGGCCGGCGAGCGACGCGTCGACTATCGTTACTTTAAATTCCCGAATGGCATCGTGCGGCGCGTAACGCTCGCGTCGACGACCCTCCGCCAAGCGCATCCACGCATCGTTCTCGACGGCGTCGGAGATATCGGCGCGTTCTCGAATTTTACCACTCGTAGCATCGGCAACATGCAGTTGCGCGCGGTGCACGCCATCAGCATGGTCGCCACGGCATATACGCCGTGGTGCGCGGGCTGCAGCGGTATCACTGCAACCGGCGAACGCGCCGGGCACGGCATCGTCGCCGTGGATCCGCGCGTCATTCCGCTCGGAACGAAGCTCTATATCCCGGGATACGGCTATGCCGTTGCCGGCGATACGGGCGGAGCGATCGTCGGCCATCGCATCGACCTCGGCTTCGATTCCCAACGCGCGGCGATGGAGTTTGGGCGCCGGAAGATCGTCGTCTTCGCCATCAAAGGGTGAGCGCGCGCGGTCAACTGAACGCTGCGGGGTTACACCCGAAAAAGCGTTTCGGGCAAAATTTTCTGCTCGACGATTCGCTCTGCGTTAAAATTGCAGATCTCGCGCTCGCCGATTCACCGGAGTACGTCGTAGAGGTCGGTCCCGGCACGGGAGCGCTCACCGCTGCGCTCGTACGTGAAGGTCGTGGCGTTCGCGCGTTGGAGATCGATCGCGATTTGGTCGCTCTCTTGCGAGAGCGGAGCGATCTTTCTTCGGTCGATATCCTCGAAGCCGACGCGCTCACCTATGCGTGGCCCGAGAGCAGCTTCGAACGCTGGCACGTTGCCGGCAATCTCCCGTATAACATTGCAACGCCGCTATTGGTCACCCTCGCGCAGCTGGAACGCGGACCGCAACGGATCGTCGCGATGATTCAAAAGGATGTCGCCGACCGATTGCTTGCCGCTCCGGGGAGCGCTGCATACGGCAGCCTCACCGTTGCCATTAGCAACACTATGGAGATACGGCGCGCATTCACCCTTGGGCCCGGCGCGTTCTATCCGCGGCCGAAAGTCGATTCGACGGTCATCGTTCTGAACCGTCGCGCGCGGCCATTGGTCGAGCCGATCGACTCGCCGCTCTTCGAGAAGGTCGTGCGCGGATCGTTCGCGTATCGCCGGAAGACCTTAGCAAACTCACTCTCGCGTTCGCTCTCCGTCGAGCGGGCCGAGATACTTATCGCCATGCAGGCGGCTGGAATCGACGAAGATGAACGCGGAGAACGGCTCGACATCGATAGTTTCGCCCGGTTGGCCGACGCATTGGCGCGAAGGGGCGTTTAAAGGCTCCTCCGTCGCGCTGCTCGTCTTTGGGCTTATCGGTTTGGCGGTCGCCTGTGCGGTTCTCTCGCTGATCGCGTATATCGCGCTCGACCCGTCGATCCTCGCGATCCTCGCCCATTCGCCGAAAAATCTTCCCGTCACCGCGGTGCTCGTCGTGCAACTCGCGTTCGAACTTCCGCCGATCTTCGTACTCCTGGCGATGCTTCCGCGCGTCGCACTCTATTCGTGGGAAGAGCTCGGATTACGCCCTCCCACCGCACGTGCGTTGCTCTACGCGCTCGTTGGCGTCACGGGTGCAATCCTCGTCGGCGACGGCGGCTCCGCTCTCGTCGAGCATCTCTCTCACCATCCCCATCACATGCAAGACGTTGCCAAGATGTTTGAAAGCATCCGGCACACGCCGGCACTCATCGCCTTCGTCTTGTACGGCGTCGTCGTGGCACCGATCGCCGAAGAGCTGATTTTTCGCGGATTTCTCTTCAACCTCGGCCTGCGATACGGAAACTTCTGGGTCGCTGCGATCGTCAGTTCGCTCCTGTTCGGGGCGGCTCACGGCGATCTCGAGCTCTTCTTACCGCTGACGCTCGTCGGCTTCGTTCTCGCGACCGTGTATTATCGCTCGAAAAATCTCATCGCCTCGATGTTAACGCACGCCTCGTTCAACGCGATCGCTTTTTCCGCACTCTCTTTGCTTAGGACGCACTGATCGCGCCGAGGCGCGCGAGTGCGTCGAGAACCTCCTCCGGGGCGATCCGCTCCGTACCGAGGTGCTCGATGCGATGCGCGAGACTCGGGGGTAACGTCGTCGAGCCTGGGCGCCGGTGAAAGCCGCGCGCGATGGGGCGCGCACCGACGAGGTGGAGCGCGAGCGGATTCGGTTCGTCGTACCACGTCGGATAATGAGCGAACCACAGGCCGACCATCGGAATCCCGCCCCGTGCAGCTACTGCGTGAAGCGGCCCCGCCGGCACACCGACGAAGGCGTGGCTGCGCGCCATCAGTGCGAGCAAAATCTCGGCGAAGGGAGCCTCGAGTTCCGCGGCGATCGCGCGAAACGTCAGCGTTCCTCCGCTCTCCATCCACCCATCGCCGGAATCCCCGGCTTCGCCGAAAACCACAACGCGCAGACGCGGATCGCGCGCGCGAAGGAGCTCGACGAATCGCCGGGCATCTTCAGCGGGCCACGCTTTCCCGGGCTCCGTATGCCCGCTCGTTGCAAGGAGCAAGACGCGCTCGTTCGGAGCCACATATCGGCCGAGTACCTCGTCGAAACGCCGTTGCAGATCGGGCGATGCGACGAAGCTCGGCGACTGCGGAAGCGGCTGCCCAAGATCGAACGCTGCGAGGCGAGCCTCCTTTACGAGGAAGCGCGCCAACGCTCGTGCTTTCGTATGGTACGGAAACGCGAGCATTCCCTCCGGCTCCGGATAATCCGTATAGAGCAGCGCCGTCGGCGCGAACGCCGCGAACGCCGCCGGTAACGTGCCGGGCAATGCGACCGTTTCTCGTTTGCCGTGCAAGCACTTCCAATTCAGCCCGAGGTGCCGGGCTCCCAACTCCGTGCCGTCCCCGATCGCGCGAATTCCCGACGGCAGCGCAGCGACCGGGGACGCGCCGGTAAAGAGCGCGCTGAAATCATCGCCGATGCGAAAAATTGCATACGCGTTCTCCGGCGATAATAATCGTGCGATCGCGCCGAAGTGCACCCAATCGCCGAATCCGTGCGGCCAATAGATCGCAATGCGCTCGCCGGTTAGACGAGCGAAGTCACCGTTTCGCTCGTCAAACGCGGGGAGCGTCGTGCGCGGTAGATCGGCAGCGATCGATGGGTGGCGTGGAAAGAGATTAGCGAGCATCGAGCAGCGCTCCGAGACGCGCGCGAATCGTCGCCACGAAGCGTTCGGTCGAGAAGCGCGCCGCATGTGCGCGTAACGTCGCCGCCTGGAATCGTGCCGGGTCGAACTCGTGCAGCACGGCCGCGAGATCGTTTGCGTCGGGGCGATCGAAGAAGGCTCCCGTCGCTCCCTCGACGATGCTCTCGGTCGCACCCCCGGCGCGAAAGGCGATACTCGGCGTGCCACTCGCCGCTGCTTCCAGCGGCATCAAGCCGAAATCTTCGACGCCCGGCACCAGGACGGCGCGAGCGCGCGCGAGTTCGTCGGCGATCTCGCCGTCGCCGCGTTCGCCGAGAAAGTGCACCGGCGCTCCCTGCGCGCGCCGTTCGAGCGCGGCGCGCATGGGACCATCACCGACGATACGGAGCGGCACGCCCGCGATCCGAGCGGCATCGATCGCCAGATCGACGCGTTTGTATGGGAGGAGGCGCGCGACCACCAGAAAAGCATCGCCCGGCGCACGAGGCTGTGTGAAACGCGCCATATCGACCGGTGGGTGCAGCACGTCGAGATGCCGACCGTAATACTGTAAGGCACGCCGCGCCGTCGTTGCGGAGTTCGCCAGCATCTCCGTGGGACGTTGCGCGGCTCGAAGATCCCACCGCACCAACCCTGAGACGAGCGGGCGAGCGAGAAGGCCGACGCCGAGCCCTCCGACGTAGGCGTCGTAATCGAAGAGAAAACGACTGACCGAATGGAGGTAGCAGAGGTGTACGCAACCCGCCGGCACGCGCACGCCTTTCGCCCAGGCAGAGGACGAGCTCAGAATTGCATCGTAGCCGGAAAAATCAAAACGTTCGAAGGCGTTGGGATAGAACGGCGCATACCAACGGAAGCGCGAGCGGATCCACGGCATTGCGGCGAGCCAAGAGCTGTGAATCGTGCGCCCGGCAAACCAATCCCCCGTTCGCCGTTCATCGTAAAACGCGGTGTAGATCGGCGCATCGGGAAACGCCGCAGCAAGCGTCGCGAAAACGCGCTCCGCTCCGCCGCGTTGATTGAGATAGTCGTGAACGAGTGCGAGCTTCAGGAGCCGCTTCCGTCGCTTCCCTGCACGACGGCGATGGTGGGATGGACGAGGTAACGCTTGGCGACGCGGGCGAGATCGGCGGGCGTCACATTCGCGATCGCCGCAATCGTTTTTGCGACGGGGTCCCCGGTGCCGCCGGCCTCGCGAAAGAGGCGCAACAAGCGCAGGCGCGCACGCGGGTCGCTCTCCTGGCGGGCGAAATCACCGATCGCCTGCGATTTTAAGCGATCGATGCTTCCGTGAAGTTTGCCCGAACCGATCATCTGCGAGAGTGCGAGGGCTCCGCCGATGAGTTGGTCGGGGCGACCGACGGCCCCCGACGCGTAGAGCAGTAATTGCGGGCGCCCGGCGAGCGAGCGATAGCGAGCGCCGTAGGAGCGGCTGAGATAGAACGCGTCGAGTCCCTTCGGCAGCCCCGCCGTCTCGGCGAGAATACGTTTCATCAGCGTTGCTTCCACGAGCATCGCGGGAAAATCCGCAGAGGTGGGTTTCGGAGCGAGAAACGAGGCGACGATCATCGTCGAGAGCGTCGGGCGAGTCGTGCGCAAGACCAAGGTCGCGGCGTCGAGGACGAGTGCCGGCGAGCTCACGCTCGGCGATCTCCCACCGGGCAGCGCCTCCGCTACCCGTGCGAGCGCGGCGTCGAGCCCCGGTGCCCGTTCGCCGACGATCGTTCTTGCGATATCGCCTCGACGATAATGCCAAAGATAGAACGCACGCGCTTGCGCGATCGAGAGATGTTGCACCGAGAATGGCGTTCCATCGCGCGGCATCGCGAGATTACCGGAGCGGGCGAGCGAACGTCGCAGCATCTCGGTCGCGAGCTCCCAGTTATTTTGCTGCCGTTCCGCGATGCGAGCGAGCAACGCCTTACGCGCCGCAGTCACCGCCGTCAGGGAAAAATCCGGCGCATTCATCGCCGTGGCCAACACCGTAACCAGCCTCGGCATCGCGTCGGGAAGCCCGGCGAGCTCGATCGCAACGCGGTCGTCGTGGACGTGGATATTGAGAGCACCGCCCTCGGAGCGAATCGCATCTTCGAGGGGCAGCGAGAGCCCGCTCACCTCAACCGGCGTCCGGGCGAGCAACCGTGCGTCGAGTGCCGCAATACCGTTCTCACTCTCCGGTTGCCGATCGAGGCCGGCGCGGAGATCGATCTGCAAAAACGTGACCGGACGAACCGGTAGCGATTCGGCGGAAACCTCGCTCTCCGCGTGCGCTCGAAGCGGTGCGGAAACGAGCGCTGCAGCGATCGCAGCGACGAATGCAAACGACACGAGACGCTTCATCATGCGCTCTTTTCTGCAACGGCGGTCATGAGGATCGTGGTTGGATCTTCGAGATAGCGTCGCACTGCGGCGGCGACGCTCTGCGGAGTCAAGCGCGAGATGCTGCGCGCATATTGCCCTCCCGGCAATCCGGGAGCGTACGCTGCGTCGCCCGCGGCAGCGTACCATCCGAGATTATCGGAGAGACCCTGGGGTACGTCGATCGCCGATGCAAGATGAAAGCGAAAGGCACGTAACAAGCGATCGAAGCGCGGGCGCGAGAGCGGCGTACGCAGGCGTACGAGATCGTCGAGCAGCACGCTCTCCATTTTTTTCGGATCGGTCCCGACGCCGAAGATCGTGAAAACTCCGTTGCCTTGTAAGGTCACGAAGCGCGCCACGGCGACGCCACCGGCGGGGAGCGGAAGCGCGCGGCCAAGCTCTCGATCGAGTAACGCCGAAGCGACAAAATCGAGTGCCGTTGCCTCATCGCGCGAGGCGATCGGCGGCCCTGCGAACCCAATAGCGATCGCCGGACTCGAGCCTTGGACCGATTGCATCGTCGCGCTCTCGACCGACGGTGATTCGAGGGGAGCGTCCTTGCCCGAGCGCCCCACCGCAGCGATTTGCGCGAGCAATGAGGAGTCTACCGCGCCGGCAAAGGAGAGGCTTGCATTTCCGGGGCGGAAAGCGCGCTCGGCATACTTTCGCACTTGTTGCAAGTGCATCGCATCGAGCGAGGAGGCCGAGCTCGGATAGACCGGCGCGTGCATCGGACCGCTGGTAAAGAGCGCGGCAAAGAGCCGCCTCTGCAGTTCGTTCTCGATGTTAAAGCGCTCCTCGACCGCTCGTACGCTCGTTTCGTGGCGCGCTTCGTCGAGTGATTTCGCATCGATCGTTCCGGCAAAATACGCTTCTGCGAGGGCGCGCACTGTGGTCGGCGCCTGCGCTTTCGGAACGACGATACTGATGCCTAAGAGGTTCGGCGAGGGCTCGATTTCGATCGTTCCACCGACTCCCTCGACGATTTCGCGGAGCGAAAGTCCCCCGACGACCGGTACGTCGGCGAGGGCGTGCGCGGCGAGATCGGCGATGCCGGGGCTATCGAACGAGTAGCCGCTCGCCGGCACGTGAAGCCAGAGTCCGATTGCTGCAGTCGGCGATGCCGGATCGGCGGCGAACGAGTACCCCGCGCCGCTCGTTAAATGCCCGATATTGCCGGGCGCGGCATCGGCACGAACGCTCGCGAAGGTCGGTAAAAGAACGGCACACGCGAGAAGCGCGGGAGCGAGACGCTTCACGCCGGCTCCGGAGAAATCGTCGGCGGTAGGCGATGGGCGTCCCCGCGATCGGCGGGAAGTCCGACGGAGCGATCCGGAGGTTGCGGAGTCTCCGGCGCTTCCTCTGCCGAGCCTCGGTCGAACGGACGGCCTTCGACGATGGCGATAACCTCATCTGCTTCGACCGTTTCGTGTTCGAGCAACGAGGCGACCATTCGCTCGACCTTATCCCAGTTCGCGGTGAGTAGTTGGCGCCCGCGTTCGTAACTCGTTTCTACGATGCGGCGAACCTCAGAGTCGATTTTGCTGGCGACTTCTTCGGAGTAGTTCCGCTCCTCGCCGAAATCGCGGCCGAGAAAGACCTGATGCGCGCCGCGCCCGTATTGTATGGGGCCGAGATCGCTCATACCGTATTGCGTTACCATACGTCGCGCGAGTTGGGTCGCCTTCTCGAAGTCGTTACTCGCTCCGGTCGTGACATCGCCGAACTGAATCTCTTCGGCGAGCCGCCCGCCGAGCGCCATCGTGATATCGGAGAGCAATTCTTCGCGCGTGACGCTATGCCGGTCGTCATCGGGAAGCGACCAGGTGATGCCGAGCGCCATTCCGCGGGGGATGATCGTGACCTTATGGATGGGATCGGACTTATCGAGCATCGCCCCGAGAATCGCGTGCCCCGATTCGTGATACGCGGTGTTCTCCTTTTCTTTCTGCGACATCACCATCGATTTGCGCTCCGGCCCGACCATCACGCGATCGATCGCTTCGTCGCAATCGCTCATCTCGATAACGTTCTTGTTTCGACGCGCCGCAAGGAGCGCAGCTTCGTTGAGAAGATTCTCCAAGTCGGCACCAGAGAAGCCCGGGGTGCGCTTGGCGAGCGTGTCGAGTTGCACTTCGCGCGCGAGCGGCTTGTTGCGCGCGTGCACCGCCAGAATTTTTTGACGCCCTTTTAAATCTGCGCGATCGACGACGATCTGTCGATCGAAGCGCCCGGGGCGCAACAACGCCGGGTCGAGGACGTCGGGGCGATTGGTCGCGGCGATGAGAATGACGCCGGTGTTTTGGTCGAAGCCGTCCATCTCGACGAGAAGCTGGTTGAGCGTCTGTTCGCGCTCGTCGTGCCCGCCTCCGAGCCCCGCACCACGTTGGCGGCCGACCGCGTCGATCTCGTCGATAAAGATGATACAGGGCGCAGATTTCTTCGCTTGTTCGAAGAGATCGCGAACCCGCGAGGCGCCGACGCCGACGAACATCTCGACGAAATCCGAGCCGGAGATCGAGAAAAATGGTACGCCGGCTTCGCCTGCGACCGCACGCGCGAGCAAGGTCTTGCCCGAACCCGGCGGCCCCAAGAGGAGCACGCCCTTGGGAATACGAGCACCGAGCGATTGATATTTTTTTGGGTATTTCAGAAAATCGACGATCTCGCCGAGCTCGACCTTCGCTTCTTCTACACCGGCCACATCGTCGAAGGTGACTTTGGCACGATTCTCCGAGAGCATCTTCGCACGCGAGCGGCCAAAATTCATCGCTTGGCTTCCACCGCTCTGCGCTTGTCGGAAAATGAATATCATCAACACGACTAACGCCAACATCGGCAAGAGCGAACCCAAACCGTTGAGGAACGAGGTGTTCGGCGGGCTTTCGAAGCCCCACTTACCGCTCTTGATATGCGCCTGCAACTGCGCGACGAACGCGCTGTCCGTATTGGGAATCGTAACCGTGTAGCTTTTCCCGGCGGTCGTCTTCCCGGTACCCTGTTTGCCGACGGCATGGAACGAGTCGATTTTACCGGCGTCGAGTTGGGCGATAAAGGAGCCGTAATCGAGCGGACGGACCGTCGTCGGGGCGCTCACGAATCGATTGACGATGAGCAGGACGATGACGACG
>JABEUW010000013.1 GCA_013043945.1 Vulcanimicrobiota bacterium
GCTCGATCGCCATCGGTAGAACGGCATCGATCTTCGCGCGCCCGCTCTCGAGATGAACGGAATTCACGATCGCACGCCCCGGATAGTTCTCCAGCGCGCTGCGAAGAACGGCGACCTCGGTGGAATCGATCATCAACGGGGCTTCGACCGACTGCGCGAGCCGCCGCACCACCGCGCGCATCTGCTCGGGCTCGTCCGTGCGTTCGGTGAGCGCGGTGCAGACGTCCAGGACGTGCGCGCCGCCGTCGATTTGGTCGCGCGCGAGTTGCCCGATCGCTTCGTAATCGTCCTCCAGTAAGAGGCGTTTCACGCGGCGGGAGCCCTGGCTGTTGATGCGTTCTCCGACGATCAGCGGGCGCGGCTCTTGCTCCAACGAGACCGCCGTCATCGCGCTGGCAACGAATTCGGGACGCGGCGGTGCGGGACGATACGGCGCGCGGCTCTCCGGGCTCGCATCGAGCGCGGCGCGCAACGAGGCAATGTGCTCGGGGGTCGTGCCGCAGCAGCCGCCGATCGCTCGAACGCCGAAGGATCGCACGAACTCCATCAATTCGTTCGTCAGTTCGTTCGGCGTCTCGGGATAGATCGTCTCACCTTTGGGGCCCATGAGCGGCAGCCCCGCGTTGGGAATGACGCTGACGTAACATCGCGAGGTCTCGCCGAGGTAACGAATCGAGTCGCGCATCTGCGCCGGGCCGGTCGAACAATTCAAGCCGATAACGTCGACCGGTAACGCATCGAGCACGGCGCAGACCGCGGCGATATCGGTCCCCAACAGCATGCGCCCTTCGGTAATCAGCGTCGGCTGCGCCTGAATGGGCACGCGGCGAAGGCCTTCGCGAAAGGCGCGCCCGATCCCGACGATCGCGGCTTTGAGTTCGAGCAAATCTTGCATCGTCTCGAGCAAGAGCAGGTCCACGCCGCCTTCGACGAGGGCGCGCGCCTGCTCTCCGTAAAGCGCGGCGAGCTCCGCGAAAGTAATCTTCGAAAGCGAGGGATCGCTCGAGGAGACGAGCATGCCCGTCGGCCCCATCGAGCCGGCGACGAATCGCGCGCGCGTCGGCGTGCTGTAAGCATCGGCTGCCGCTCGCGCGATCCGGGCCGCATCGTAATTGACGGCGTAGGTGTGCTCGCCGATACCGAACTCATCGAGTTTCAACCGCGACGCGGTAAACGAGTCGGTCTCGACGACGTCCGCACCCGCCTCCAAATAGCGTTCGTGAATCGAACGAATCACATCGGGGCGCGAGAGCACGAGCGCTTCGTTGCACCCGAGTTGGCGTTCGCCGCCGAAATCTTCCGCCGTCAATTCCAACGCCATGAGCTGCGTGCCCATGGCGCCGTCGAACAACAGAACGCGCTCGCGCAATGCATCGAGATAACTCGTCAATTTAACCCGTACGTGCCTCCGCAAACATTTCGATACGAGCGCGGATCTCGCCGGCCCGTGCTCCCCTGCGAGTATAGATGATCGGTTCGGAAAAGTCTGTGAGTTCTGCCTGAGCGCTCTCCGAAAGCGCGCCGAGCACTCGCAACCCGGCGAGCACCGCGGGTGGACGCGCGCGCGAGGCTCCGTCGACGACCTTCAGCGCGAAACCCAGCCCCGCAGTCATCGAAGCGATCCCCGAGACGCCCTCCGCGCCGACTTTCGAGGCGAGGGCGCCGCCCGCCGCCGCCATAAGACGGGTATCGAACTGCCCCGTACCGGCAACGTACTCCGGGTGCGAGAGCATTGCGTCGCGGACGACAACGAACGCCTGTAACTCGCGGTCGGGCAGCCCTTGGAGGCTCGCAAAGCGCGCGAATGCGAGCGCGGCGTTCCGCAACGGCGTTGCGAAGACCGGAATGCCGCACCCATCGATCGCGACCGGCCAAAGGCCGGCATCGTCGTTACAGGCGCGCGCGCAGAGATCGAGGATCGCGCGCTGCGCCGGATGATCGGGCTCGCGATAGGTCGCGGGATCGGCGCCGAGTACTCGCGTCAATGCGAGAATGCCGGCATGTTTTCCGGAACAGTTATCGTGCACCGCGCTCGGCTGCATCCCCGCGCGGATCAATTCGTGCGCGCTGCGCTCGTCGAGCGGGAGATGGCTGCCGCATTGCAGGGCCGATTCGTCGAGATCGATTTTGCGGAGAATCGAACGGACCGCCGCTACGTGAAAAGGCTCGCCGCTATGAGAAGCCGACATCACCGCAATCTCTTCCATCGTCAGGCCGAAGGCCTCGCGCACGCCGGCGGCGATCGCCGCAGCGGCGATAAACGGCTTCGCCGCAGAGCGAAGGAAGACCGGGCGATCGATCTCGCCCATCGCGAGGAGCACGCTCCCCGATGCATCGCTCGCGCATGCCGCGATGCGATGCCAGGATTCGACGTTTTCTCCGCGGCGTATTTCGACCGCCGCGACGCCGCCGAGTTCTCTATCGTTCAATTATGCCGACTCCGCGGCCACGCGATCGTCGACGACGACCGATTCCAATTCCGAGAAGACCGGATTGCTGAGGTAGCGTTCGCCGGTATCGCAACCGATCGTGACGATACGCTTTCCGCGCATCTCGGGGCGCGCCGCAACTTCCAGTGCCGCGTGAATATTCGCGCCCGCCGAAATGCCGACGAGCAACCCTTCCTCGCGCGCCGCTCGCCGCGCCATGGCGATCGCCTCGCCGTCGGTCACGCGCAGCACCTCGTCGAAGATCGCCGTATCGAGGATCGGCGGAATAAACCCGGTGCCGGCGCCTTGGATCTTGTGCGGGCCCGGTTCGCCGCCGGAGAGCACCGGCGAGGCATCGGGCTCGACGGCAACGATGCGGACCCCCGGCTTGCGCTCTCGAAGAAGCCGACCGACGCCGGTGAGCGTCCCGCCGGTACCGACCGCGGCGACGAACGCTTCGATGTTCCCATCGGTATCGCGCCAAATCTCTTCTCCCGTCGTACGCCGATGAATCTCGGGGTTTGCCGGATTCTCGAACTGCTGCGGCATGTAGTAACGTTCCGGCGCCGCATCGCGTATCGCGGTCGCGCGAGCGATCGATCCTTTAATTCCCTCGCTCCCGGGCGTCAGCACGAGTTGCGCACCGTAGGCTTTTAAGAGATTCCGCCGCTCGATCGTCATCGTTTCGGGCATGACGAGAACGATGGGGTAGCCCTTCGCCGCTGCGACAAAAGCGAGAGCGATGCCGGTGTTGCCGCTCGTCGGTTCGACGATCGCCATCCCCGGGCGCAAACGGCCGTCGCCCTCGGCGGCTTCGATCATCGCGATGCCGATGCGATCTTTCACCGAGCCGGCCGGGTTGAACGACTCGACTTTGACGAGTACCTCCCCCGGAAGGCCGGCGTTGAGCCGCGGAATCCGCACGAGCGGCGTGTTGCCGAACGTATCGGCGATCGAGTCATAGATGCGTGCCATTGTTCCTTCTTCAACGCGCAAGAGCGCACGAGCGTTGCACCGAAGCGCCCCGGGTATGTTCGCCAAGCGCGACGCCGGTCTCTACCTGCCGGCCCTCGATCTCTGGGTCGACGCCTCGCGGCGACGCGAACGCGGTTACGTCTCGCACGCCCATGCCGACCACGCCCGCGAACACGACGTCGTCATCTGCACGCCCGAAACCGCAGCGCTCTGTGCGGTGCGATTTCGTTCGCGCAAACGTATCGCGTTCGAGACCCATCGCTTTAACGAACCGTGGGAGATCGGCGAGTATCGGCTCACGCTCTTCCCCGCCGGGCACGTCCTGGGCAGCGCCCAGATCCTCGTCGAAGGTTCGAGCGGGCGACACGTCTACACCGGCGACTTCAAACTCGCGGCGTCGCGCACCGCCGAACCGACCGAATGTAAAGCCGCCGACGTGCTGGTCATGGAATGTACCTTCGGCTCGCCGCACTACGTTTTTCCGCCGCGCGAGGAGATTGAAGCGGAGATCGTCGGTTTCGCCCGCGCCGCCTTGGAAGACGGAGCGACCCCGGTTTTCTATGCCTACTCGCTGGGGAAGGCGCAGGAAGCGATGGCAATCCTGGGATCGGCGGGAATACCGATGCGCGTCCATTCGACGGTAGCGAAGATCGCGGAGGTCTATCGCGCTTGCGGCGTTGGATTACTGCCGGCGGAGCAAGGCGAAGGCGATGGGACGCATGCCGAGATTCGCCCGCCCGGGCGAACGAACGCAGCGCCCGCGAGCCGCAAGACGCGCACCGCGATGCTTACCGGATGGGCGATCGATCGCAGCGCGCGCTATCGCTACGGTGTCGACCGCAGCTTCGCCCTCTCCGATCATGCGGACTACCCCGCGCTCTTACGAACGATCGAACTCGTGCGTCCGCGTAAGGTGCTCCTCGTCCACGGTCGCGACGATTTCACGCATCGCTTGCGGCGGCTCGGCATCGACGCGGAATATCTCGAGGAGCACGCGCAGCTCTCGTTGTTTTGATTCCTTCGAACCCTTACTCGCCGATATCCCAGAGCAACCCAAGATCTTTTTTCGCGAAGGAGCGAAACGCGATGAGCGTCTCGGTCGATTCGATGCCTTCGAGCGCGCCGACGCGTTCGGTTACGAGATCGTTGAGTTGCTCGTGCTCGCGCACGCGCGCGATGGCGACCAGATCGAACGGCCCGGCGACCGAATAGACTTCGGCGATGCCGTCGATCGCCAGCAGGTCGTCGGCGATCGATTTCAAGCGCGGGCGCTCGACGTTCATA
>JABEUW010000117.1 GCA_013043945.1 Vulcanimicrobiota bacterium
CCGAGCGCGCGCGATGAACGTCGTGCAGGCGCCGAAATTCTGTTTCGTCGTGCACCCGCTCTCGCTGGAAGATGTCGCGCGCTACGAGCCCGGTGCGAAGGGCAAGGGCGAAGCGATCGTCAAAAAAATTCTCGAATGGATGCCCGCCTATGCGGCGGTTCACGTGACCGGCGTGCGCACGCCCGATGGCCGCGAAACCGAGGGTTGGTTCGTCGGCTCGCCGTTGCTGCCGCAGCAAATACTCGACCTTCCGCGCGAAGATATCTATAAGCGGATCGTTCGCTCCATTGAGATCGGCGCCGAACTCGGCGCGCAGGTCGCGGGGCTCGGTGCCTTTACCGGCGTCGTCGGCGACGGCGGCATAACGGTCGCGGAGCGCTCGCCGATTCCCGTGACGACCGGCAATTCGCTCACCATCGCCGCGGGGCTGCAATCGTTCTTCCGCGGCGCACGCGAGATGGAGGTCGATCTCGCATCGGCGACCGTTGCGGTGATCGGCGCGACCGGCTCCATCGGCTCGGCGTGCGCGCGGTTGATCGCGCCGAAAGTGCGCGAGGTGATCTTGGTTGCGCGGAACGAAACGCGCCTGAAGGCCTATTACGAGCGCACCGCACCGGAGTTGCCGTGCATCGCTTCGTACACCACCGATATCGGCGCGGCGGTACGCCGCTCGCAATTGGTCTTAACGGCGACTTCGTCGACGCAGGACGTCATCGAACCGGAGGATCTACAGCCCGGCGCGGTCGTCTGCGAGCTTTCGTTGCCGCACGACGTCAGCCGTCGCGTCGCCGTCGAACGCCCCGACGTTTTAGTGACGGAGGGCGGGAATATGGTCGTTCCCGGAGAGCCGCGTTTCGAACGCGTGCGCGAACCCGGCAGCGAATTCGATCTCAACCTCCCGCCGCGGACCGCGCTTGCGTGCATGAGCGAAACGATGGTGCTGGCACTAGAGAATCGACTCGAAAATTATACGCTCGGGCGCGGGATCGAACTCGAACGCGTGATCGAGATCGAAGCGATGGCGCAACGCTGCGGCTTCACGCTCGCCGATATGCGTGCCTTCGATACCGCTATTACGCCGGAGAAGATCGCCGCGACGCGCGAAGCTGCCGCTCGTCGGCGCGCGCTCGCCGCGCACTAAGGAGCGCTACGAATGATCGACGACGATACGAACGTCGCCCTTTCCGCTGTAGAGCCAAACGAACGGCGCTTTCGCATCGCGCGCGTTTGCGCCGAGGGGATCGCTCGTGCGGCCTGCGGCAGCTCCCAGCACCACGTGCCCGCGAAAATTCGCCGGAACGTGCAGGACGACGTTGCCGCTCCCGGTCTCCAGACGTACGGTGCTCGGCCGCCATCCCTTGGCGAGCGTCGCGCGAACGTTGCCGCGTTCGGCTGCGAGATCGACGCCGACGCGCGCGCCGGTGACGTCGATCTCGCCGGTACCGTTATCGACCGCAACGTTCGCGCCCGGATCGACGATCGATATCGCGCCGGTAAATCCGTGGATCTGCATCGGCAGATCGCCCGGAACCGCGACGTCGAGATGCGTTGGGTTCGCGCTAACGAACGGAATGACGGAGTTTCCGCCGGCGATCGTGCTGAGCTCGAGCCAGCTGCCGTGGCGATAACTCTCGATGCGCGGTGGGCGCGCCGAGGTATAGTTGAGGCGGACGCGCACGCTCCCCGAGCTCGCTCCCTGCGAGGTAACGAAGAGCGGAAGCCCGGAGACCTCGATGCGCAGGCGGCTCGCGCCGCGCAGCGGCAGGGTGCGCAGCACGATGGGATCGGCTGCGAGCGCGCCGAGCAGCGTGAGTGCGGTAAGCGAACTCAGGAGCGCGCGGCGAAAATGCTGTCGTGCCATCGTATTCTCCAGTATACTCCGAATCGGAGAGCCGCGCGAGCGCGGCGGAAAGCAAGCGTATGAAGCACGTCGTATCGGTCTCGCTCGGTGCGAGTTCGCGCGATCATCGGGCCGAAGTCGAACTGCTCGGCGAGCACTTCACGATCGAACGGATCGGCACCGACGGAAAACTCGATGTTGCGTTAGCGAAGATCGAGGAGATCGATGGCACCGTCGACGCGATCGGGCTCGGTGGCATCGACGTCTATCTCTACGCCGGCAGCAAGCGGTTCGCGTTGCGCGACGGCCTGCGCTTGCTCGCGGCGGCGAAGAAGACCCCCGCAGTCGACGGAAGCGGCCTGAAGAATACGCTGGAACGCAGCGCGGTTGCCTTCCTACAGAACGATCTCGGCATCTCGTTGCGCGGAAAGAAAGTATTGATGGTGAGCGCGCTCGACCGTTTCGGGATGGCTCAGGCGCTCGTCGAAGCGGGTGCCGACGTACTCTTCGGCGATTTTATTTTTGCACTCGATCTCGATAAGCCGGTGCGCGGCCTACGCGAGTTTGAAGAGCTAGCCGAAAAATATCTCCCCGACGCATGTAAGCTTCCGTTTCAATTTTTCTATCCCACCGGAAAGAAACAAGAACAGGCGCCGGAGCCGAAATACCCGCAGTATTATCACGATGCCGAAATTATCGCCGGAGATTTCCACTTTATGCGGCGTTTCATGCCCGATCGGCTCGACGGAAAGACGATCCTCACCAATACCGTCACCGCACAAAATATCGAGGAACTGCGCGAGCGAGGGGTGCGGCAATTGGTCACCACCACCCCCGATTTCGGCGGGCGATCCTTCGGGACCAACGTGCTCGAGGCCGCGCTTTTGGCGCTCCTGGGAAAGCGCTGGGAAGAGGTCGTGCCCAGCGATTACGAGGGTTTAATGGCCGCTTTAAAACTTCGTCCGCGGGTCATAGAACTCGCGGGCAGGGGATGACTCCCTCCCCACGAAGCAGGCGCGCCAGCCCCCTTTCTCGGGGCCTTTCTCCTGTAACGAGGGCCTATCGTTGAACGACAAAGAAATCGTCCTTACCCGCGAGGGACTCGCAAAGCTCGAGCAAGAGCTCGACGAACTCAAGACCGTCCACCGCAGAGAGGTGAACGATCGCATTCGTCAAGCCAAAGAGTACGGCGACTTAAGTGAAAATGCGGAGTACGAAGACGCCAAACAAGAACAGGCGTTTATTGAAGGGCGCATTATCAAAATCGAACAGATGATTCGCAATGCGAAACTCATCGACGAAAGCGATTACGCCGCCGACGAAGTGCACTTGGGTTGCACCGTAAAAGTCAAGGAGACGGGTTCGGGCGACGTCTACGAGTTCTCCATCGTCGGCTCGGCAGAGGCCGACCCGGTAAATCGACGGCTCAGCAACGAGTCGCCGTTGGGGCGCGCGTTGATGGGGCATAAGAAAGGCGCGACGGTCGACGTTTCGACACCGCGCGGCTTGACGAAATACAAAATCGAACAGATCAGCCACAATGGCGGAGCGCCGGCGCAGAAAAAAGCCGCAAAGAAAGCCTCCTGATTGCACGACGATATCGGTAAGACCGAAGCATCGCTCGTCGCGGCCAGGAGAGA
>JABEUW010000014.1 GCA_013043945.1 Vulcanimicrobiota bacterium
CCGATCTTGCGCCTCGCCTTTGGTTTCGATCCGGCGGTTGCCGCGGGGATGTCGTTGGCGATGGTCGTCGCAAACGGCGCGAGCAGTACCATCGCGAACCTCCGCGCTCGCCGCGTCAACCTCCGTGTGGGGCTGCTCGTCGTCGCGGGCGGTATACCCGGCGCACTTCTCGGTTCGCGGATCGTCGAGCGTATCGCCAGCCCGATCTTCGATTGGCTCTTCGCCGCGCTGGTCGTTGGGGTCGCACTCGATTTTGCGTTACGCCGTTCGCGACTCGCGCTCTCGGGCACGAACCGCGAGGGAGCGCCGCGCACGATGCACCCCGTCGCATCGGTGCTCGCGGGATTTTTCGCCGGCATTCTCGGTGGGCTCTTCGGCATCGGCGGCGGTATCGCGATCGTTCCCGCGCTCGCCTATTTCTCCGACGTTCCAATCCACAGCATCACGGCAACCTCGCAGTTCGCCATCGCACTGACTTCGCCGATCGGCTTCGTCGCGCACGCGCTCGCCGGCGACGTCGATTTCCTTCGCGCGATCCCACTCTTTCTCGGCGGGATCGTCGGCGGAACCCTCGGCCCGCGCATCGCCGCGCGCATGCACGCCGCGCAATTACTCTCGGTCGTCTCGATCGCACTCGTCCTCGCCGCCGCTGCGATGTTGCTGCGAGACACGCACGTACTCTAGGGCGTAGGCTGTGAAACGATGAACGAAAGTACGCCGGCGCCGACACCTTCGACGCACTGGGAGCCCGGTGCGCTTCCCTCGCTCGCGCGGATGGAGAGCTATCCGTGGCTGGTCGTCGGGACGGTCTGCATCGGTGCCTTCATGGGGCAGCTCGACGCGAGCATCGCGCAGTTGGTGCTGCCGACGCTGCAAACGACGTTTCGCTCCTCGCTCGCCGACGTCAGTTGGGTCGCGCTCGCGTACCTGCTGGTGCTCGCCTCGACGCTACCGATCTTCGGCCGACTCGCCGATATCTACGGGCGGAAGCTGCTCTATACCGGCGGCTTTCTCGTCTTCATTCTCGGCTCGGGGCTCTGCGGCTTCGCTCACTCGCTCGCCATCCTCATCGCCGCCCGCGTGCTGCAGGCGATCGGCGCGGGGCTGCTCCAGGCGAACAGCGTCGCGATTATCACCGCTGCGGCAGGGCCGCAACGGCGTGGGCGCGCGATCGGCATACAAGGCGCCGCGCAAGCGGTCGGGCTCTCGTTAGGGCCTGCGCTCGGCGGCCTGCTGATTCAAGCGATCGGCTGGCGCTGGGTCTTCTGGATCAACGTGCCGGCGGGTATCATCGGCACGATTCTCGGCTGGTTCGTTCTGCCGCGAACCGAAGGAATGCATCTGCACGATCGCGGTTTCGATTGGCTCGGTGCGTGGCTGCTGACTCCGGCACTCGCGCTCGTCCTAATCGCGCTGAGCGAAGCGCCGAGTTGGGGGCTCGCCTCACCGCTCTTCATCGGCTGCGCGACTGCGGGCATCGCGCTCATCGTCGTCTTCGTGCTGCATCAGCGGCGCGCGAAACCGCCGCTGATCGATCTCACACTCTTCAAATCGCATGCGTTTAGTGCGGGGAATCTTGCCGGGCTGATTTCGTACGGCTTGCTCTTCGGTGTCTTCTTGCTCGTGCCGTTCGCTCTGGAAGGCGGCTACCACGACGCACCCTTCGCCGCCGGGCTGCGGCTGGCAACGATCCCGATAGCGCTCGGCATCGTTGCGCCGTTCGCCGGAGCGCTCTCCGATAAACTCGGCCCACGCTGGCTCACGGCGGTCGGCATGATAATCGCCGCCGTTTCGTTAGCCGGACTGGCCTTCGCGCTCGACGGCGCGCCCGGATCGCTGATCGCCGTCACCGCGATGCTCGCGCTCTTCGGCGTCGGTCAGGGGCTCTTCACCTCGCCGAACAACAGCGCCATTATGGGTGCCGCACCGATGCATCGTTTAGGAGCTGCAGGCGGCGTACTCAACGTAACGAGAACCTTGGGGACCAGCCTCGGCGTCGCGGTCGCATCATCGTTGCTTTCGTGGGCGATTGCGAGCTATGGCACGTTCCGCGATACGCTCGATGCGCCGCGCTCCGTGCTCCTCATCGGTATCCACGACGTGCTCTTCGTCTTTGCGGTGCTCGCACTCGTCGCCGCAGGCATCTCCGTGCTGCGTGGGCGCGAGGAGGCGATCGATGAGGCGCACCGCGAGGAGATCGCACTGATCGAACGCTCGGGCGGAGTATGAGGGCAGATTCGCCGAGTAGGCGGTGATGTTGTCACGCCGAGTAGGCGCGGTACGCGCCGTATCGAGGCGCACGAACCATCCCTCGATACGCTGCCTTCGGCAGCTACTCGGGATGACATTGCAACGACCATCCGAAACGCACGGTCACGCCGAGTAGGCCCACGGTCACGCCGAGTAGGCGGTGATGTTGTCACGCCGAGTAGGCGCGGTACGCGCCGTATCGAGGCGCAGAAGACAGGAATGGCCGAACATCGCTGCTCGGCCATTCTTGTCTTATCGCGGTAGAGGCGTTACTTCGGGTAGGTCATCTCGCGGGGAACGACGATCGTGTCGAACTCTTCGGCGGTAACGTAACCGAGTTTGAGAGCGGTCTCTTTAAGCGTTGCGCCATCGTGGTGCGCTTTCTTCGCGATCTCGGCGGCCTTGTCGTAGCCGATCTTCGGCGAGAGTGCGGTGACCGTCATCAACGATTCGGCGAGGTACTTCGCAATCACCGGCTCGTTCGCTTGGAGCCCTTCGATGCAATGCTCGCGGAACATCGTGCAGGCGTCGCGCAGCAACGTCGTGCTGTGGAGGAAGTTCGAGATCATCACCGGGTTGAAGACGTTGAGTTCGAAGTTGCCCTGGCTCGCGCCCATCGTGATGGCGACATCGTTGCCGAAGACCTGCACGCAGACCATCGTCATCGCTTCCGACTGCGTCGGGTTCACTTTGCCCGGCATGATCGAGCTACCGGGCTCGTTCTCGGGGAGCACGAGTTCGCCGATGCCGGCGCGCGGGCCGGAGCCGAGCCAGCGAACGTCGTTGGCGATCTTCATCAACGCCGCGCCAAGCATCTTGAGCGCTCCCGATGCGAAGACAAAATCGTCGTGCGATGCGAGCGCCGTGAATTTGTTCGGGTGCGAACGGAACGGCAGTTTGGTCAGTTCGGCGAGCTTCGCCGCCGCGCGATTCGCAAACTCGGGATGCGCGTTGAGCCCGGTGCCGACCGCCGTGCCGCCGATCGCGAGATCGTAGAGATGATCGAGCGCTTCGCGGCAGGCGACCATCGCACGGTCGAGTTGGGTGACATACCCGGAAAACTCCTGCCCGAGCGTGAGCGGCGTCGCATCTTGAAGGTGCGTGCGCCCGACCTTCACGATATCTTTCCAGGCTTTCGCCTTCGCGTCGAGGGCGTCGCGAAGTTTCTGCACGGGCGGCAGCATCGCGACCATCGCCTCGGCAGCGGCCATGTGCATGGCGGTCGGGAAGGTGTCGTTGCTCGACTGCGACATATTGACGTGATCGTTGGGATGGATCGGTTTCTTACTGCCCATCTCACCGCCGGCGATCTCGATCGCGCGGTTGGAGATCACTTCGTTGACGTTCATGTTCGTCTGCGTGCCGGAGCCCGTCTGCCAAATGCGCAAGGGGAAGTGCGCGTCGAGTTTCCCCGCGATCACCTCGTCGGCTGCCGCAACGATGAGCTTCGTCTTCTCGGCATCGAGTTTCCCGAGGTCGTGATTGACCAGGGCGGCAGCCTTCTTCAGCTGTGCCATTGCAACGATAACTTGCTTGGGCATCACGTCGCGGGGCCAGGTGCCCTCGCCGATCTCGAAATGAATGAGCGAGCGCGCCGACTGCGCGCCGTAGTATTTGTCGGCGGGCACATCGATGGCACCCATAGAGTCGGTCTCTTTGCGCGACTGAAGCGCGCCGTTGGAGGCGGTGTTGGTGATCGTCATAGCTCCGCTATCTTTGCGCGAAGCGGGGGTAGACCGCCTGGACTTAGGTCGCTCGGGGC
>JABEUW010000118.1 GCA_013043945.1 Vulcanimicrobiota bacterium
GTATTGAATAACGAATCGAAAACGTTCGCTTCGAGCAAAACGTGTTCGCCGACCATCACGTTGGCGAGCGCCGAGGCGTTTCCGAAGAGGCGGAGGTTCTGGAAGGTTCGCGCGACGCCGAGGCGCGCGATCCGCTGGGTACCGAGCCCCGCGATCGAAACGCCGCCGATCGAAATCGTTCCTTCGTCGAACCGGTAGATCGCGGTTAAGAGATTGAACAAGGTGGACTTCCCGGCACCGTTGGGGCCGATGATCCCGAAAATCGCGCCTTCCTCGACGGAGAACCCGATGTTGGAGAGTGCGGCGAGCGCCCCGAAGCGTTTGCCGACCCCCGCAAGTTCGAGAACGTTCATGCGTCGCCCGCCGCCTCGCCCGCGTGGTGTAGCTCGGCTCGCCGTTCGCGATTGGGAAGCAACCCCTCCGGCCGAAAGAGCATGATGCCGACGAGAATCGCGCCGTAAATCAAAAAGTGAAGGTTCGAAAGATCGACCGTGGTGTGAAACGCCGCATCGACCAACGAGTTGATTTGCGGAAGCAATGCGGAGTTCACGATCGTCAACAAAAGGCTTCCAACCACGACGCCGACGATATTCCCCATTCCGCCCAGCACCAGCATCGATACGATGAGCACGCTTACCTGGAAACCGAAGAGATCCGGCGAGACCAGTGCGAGCTTCGCCGCAAAGAGCACCCCGCCGATGCCCGAGAACGAAGCGCCGATGGCGAAGGCCGCGAGTTTGGAACGCAGGACGTCGATACCGGCGTGTTTTGCCGCGAGTTCGTCCTCGCGTATCGCCATCCACGCGCGGCCCAGGCGGCTCTCCCGAAGATTGCGCGAGATCCAAAGCGCGGCCGCAATTCCGAAGAGGGCGATGTAGTAATAGGGCATCACCGACGCTCCAAAGGAATGTCCGAAGAACGTCGGCACGTCGAGCGCCGCAATCCCATTCGGGCCGCCGGTATACTTCGTAAGATTCTGGAAAATCTGCGGCACGATTTCCCCGAAGCCGAGCGTTACGATCGCGAGATAGTCGCCGTGCAGCCGGAGCGTCGGCGCGCCCAAAAGCGCTCCAAAGAGCGCTGCGAGGGCGGCGGCGAGAAAAAGCAGCGCCCAGAACGGCAGGTGCAAACCGAACTGCGGGCTTGCGAGCATGCCGTACGTGTACGCTCCGATCGCGAAAAAGGCCGCATATCCGAGATCGAGAAGACCGGCGAAACCGACGACGATATTCAGGCCGAGGGCGAGCATCACGTAGACGGCCGCGTCGGCGAGGACGCTGAAAACGGCATCGTTGCCGTAAAAGCGCGGTGCGATGGCGAGGAATGCGGCGAGCAACAGGACGATCGTCGTCTTCGCACGCCTATTGTGGAAGCGTTCGATCGCGACGCACGCCGCTATTGCGACGAACGCATAGGTGTAGATCACACCTTCTCCGGCAACGTCTCTCCGAGCAACCCGCTCGGACGAAATACCAAGACGAGAATCAGCACGGAAAATACGGCGACGTTACTCCACTGCCCGCCGATCAACCAGGTAGAAAACGATTCGAGCATACCGATGAGAAAGCCGCCGAGCATCGCACCCGCAATGTTTCCGATTCCTCCAAGGACGGCGGCGGTAAACGCCCGCAATCCGGCTCCGAACCCGTTGAGGAACCATGCCGAACCGAACGAGACGCCGCCGACGAAGCCTGCGACGCCTGCGAGCGCACCGGCGATAAGGAACGTAATCGCGATCGTTCGGTCGACGTTAATGCCGACTAACGATGCCGCATCGCGATCCTGGGCGACCGCGCGCATCGCCTTTCCGAGCTTGCTGCGTTGGACGAAAAAATGCAGCGCGATCATCGTGGCGATGGCCAGCGCGACGACGACGATCTGTTGGACGCCGACCTCGAGTGCGCCGAAATGCAGCTGCGGGTTCGGAATGACGTTGGGGAAAGGGACCGGGGCGGAGCCTTGCCAGAGCTCGATGAGGTTCTCGAGCATGAACGAGACGCCGATCGCGGTAATCAGCGGCGCGAGCCGCGGCGCCTTTCGTAACCGGCGGTAGGCCAGCCGTTCGATACCCGCATTCAGGAGCGCGCTGGCGAGAATCGCGGCGATCAGCGCCGCGGCGATACCGAGAATCAGGCCGGCTCCGTGGAGAACGCCCGCCGCGCGAAGCCCCACCAAGATACCGAGTGCGACGAACGAGCCGAACGTGTAGACGTCGCCGTGAGCGAAGTTGATGAGCTCGAGAATGCCGTAGACCAACGTATAGCCCAGCGCGATCAAAGCGTAGATCGCGCCGAGCTCGACGCCGTTAGCCAATTGGGCGAGGAACTCGTGCAAGAGGCTATTCGCTTAGGTTGAGTTGCTCGATGAACGACGAACGACCGTTGCGAATTGCGTAGAGCGAAATCACCGGTTTGCGAACGTCGCCGTTCTTATCGAAGGAGATCGGCCCGATCGGCGTCAGCACCTCGTTCTTTGCGTTGCGCGGAATTTTTGCCAGCACCTCTGCGCGGGTCGGCATCTTTTTCCCATTCGCCTCGATCGCCTGTTCGATCGCCGAGATCGCTACCTGCGTTGCCGCATAGGCATTCGCACTGTAGGGGCCGACGTCGCTTCCGAACTTCGCCTTATACGCGGCGACGAAGCGTTTTGCCGCGGGGAGGAGATCGGCGTTGGGAGCGGCGACGGTGTAATAGGTTCCGTCCGCACGTTTTTTCGCGACTTCGGCGATATCCGGTATGCCGTCGCCGCCCATGAATGCGAGTTTCCCCATTCCGACGTCGAACATTTGCCGACGCAGAAGGCCTCCGCCGGTGCTCGTCGTTCCGCCGAAGAAAATGAAGTCGGGTTTGTATCCCTTGATTTTCAGAAGGAGCGCTTTGAAATCTTGCGTGTCGGGAGCGATATGGTCGCGCCCGAGAACGGTGCCGCCGAGTTTGGTAAAGTCGCGCGCGAAAACGTTGGCGAGATCGAGACCGTAGGTCTCGTTATCGTCGACGATATACACGCGCTTCAGTTTGAGATCGAGCGCGAAACGTGCGGCGGCCGATCCCTGCCGCGAATCGGTCGTGCAGACGCGGAAGAACGTATTGACGCCGGGGTTCGCGCGGCGCAACATCGCGGCGTCCTTCCCTAACGTCAGCCCATCGCTTACCGCCGAGGGACTGATCTGAACGATCCCCGCCTGATTGGTAATGGGAATCTCCGCCGCGGCGACGTTCGAGTTATAGGGGCCGATAATCGCCAACACGCTATCGTCGGCGATGAGCGTGCGCACGTTGCTCGCTCCCTGTTGCGGGTTGTGGACGCCCTGCTGCGTATCGTCGAGCGCCTGCACGGCAAAGGTGAACCCGCCGGGAACGCCCTTGGCGTTCGCGCGCGCGACGGCGAGCTTGATGCCGTCGAGGGTGCTGGTTCCGACCGAGGCGTCGGCACCGGAGAGCGGCAGGTCGACGCCGATCCCGATCGTGGTGGAAGCAGGCGCCGGACCGCTCGAGCAAGCAGCCAGTGGGGAGGCGAGCAAAAGAATGGCCGCAAGAGCGGCGATACGAGGCGATCTCATGCCCGACGGATTAGCCCGGACGGTCGCTCTCCCCTGGCGCTCCCACCGCTTCGGCCGTCGGCGTCCATTCGACGACGGAAAAACCGTCGACCTCGGCCTCGACGGGCACGAAGCCGCCCTTATTATCGAGCCGCTCGAAAACTTCGGTGCTGAGCCAGAGCGCATTGATGTTCGCGTGTTTTTGCATGTGCCCGGCGACGTCGATGGCGTGGTCGGCGACTTTTTCGAGTTGGCTATCTTCGAAGATCACCACGTCGCCGTCGTTCAGCCCGCAACGCACCTCGATCGGCGTGCGCAATTGATTTTCGTCGCGATTGAATCGTTCGAGCTCGGCGAGAACGCGCTGCCCGGCGGAGACGCCGAGATCGCGATCGAGAAAGCAGGCCATCACGCCGTCGGGAGTCCAGGTTTGCTTCCAAACGCTGTAGGCATCGAACGTATTGCGAACCATCTCTTCGTAGGCCTGAAAGGTCGCGGCGACGGCGGTCGGCCGCTCTCCGACCTTCATCTTCGTCGAGCCCACGATATCGATCGAAAGAAACGTGCAGGGCTTACGCGATGAGGATTTCAGCGCCCCTTCGATCTCGCGATAGCGTTTGAGCAGTATGCCGCGGTGATGCTCGGACTCCGCATCGAGTTTACGCATCGAGAGCGCGCCGTCGGCGCCGTCGGCACGCGGCGCGCTCAGCCCGCTCCGCGAAGACGCCTTAAAGGTGCGCCGGACGATATAATCGAGCCGCTGTAAAATCGAATCGAGAATGCCCTTCGCGATCCAAATGGCGACGGCGATTCCCAGCGGCGCGTAATTGATGCGGCCGACGCTCGGCCACGAAAGCCCGAACCACCGCGAAACCATGCGGATATCGGCATCGGCAAGACGATGCGCGAGCCGAACGAGCGCGGTCGCTTCGAGGCGCGGCGCGTGCACGAACTCCAGCGCGAATAGCCCGAGAAGCGTCACCGAAGCGACCCAAACGACGAGCCCCAACGCAAAGCGAAGCACGGCGATGAGTGCAGTCAGAATTCCACGAGGAGTCAGGGACATGCTCCAAACCTCCAATACGCTGTCAACGAGGTGTAAGGTCCTCCTAACGGCCCGAGCCTTCCTGCTTTGCCGCGCTCAATCGCGGCGCTTGGGAACCCAGGGCGCGACGAAGAGCCCGGGGTACTTGGTATTGCCGCGAATGGGCCGGCGAAAGAGCCACGCCAGCAGTCCCGAGAGATTCGCAACCATGACGAATTGGCGGTAGCCGAAATTTTCCAGGAGCGCCGCGGCGAAAAGGAGCCAGACTTGGCTTAACCGATAGGCGGTAAACGATATCTCATCGAGCAAAATGCTGATAATCGAACCAAACATCGCCAGGACGAAAACCAGGGCGAGTAACCACCATTGCGTCCGCCAATCCAGATGCCCCAGTGCCGCCATGACGAGCGAAAAGATGACGCCGCCGATCACGACCACGGGGGCCAACCACTCAAAAAACACGAGATACGGCATCGTCACCCAACTAAAGACGCCACCGTTTCCGAATAGCAGCTTTCGGTGAATGACGACGCACTCGGAGAGATGGCGGTGCCAGCCTTTGCGCTGGTTGTAGAGCACCTTCGGCGAGGCCGGCACGTCGGTCCAACAGACCGGAAACGGCGAAAACGCGATGCGATACGGTTGCCCCGTATTGATGCAATAGTTATGGACGCGAAGCGTCATCTCCATATCTTCCCAAATCGTATCGGTGCGAAAACCTTCGCAAGCAACGAGAATGTCTCGCCGCCAAAGCCCGCAGGCCCCCGAGACGATACCGAGGGCGTTGAACGGCGCGAAACCCATCCGCGTCGCTAAAAAGGCGCGTAAATATTCGAGCACCTGGAAGAGCTGCATCAAATTCTTGGGAAGCGATGGTTCGAAGGGCTTATCGTCGACCGGCGTCGAAGCGTTCCCAACGGCGACCGCCCCGCCGACGACGACCGTTCGCGGATCGCTTTGGAACGGTTCGACCATCCATTGCAGCGTCTGTCGATGATAGTAGGAATCCGCGTCGGCGGTAAAGAGCAGCGGATACCGCGAGAGGTTGATTCCGGCGTTGAGCGCGTCGCCTTTCCCGCCGTTCGCCTTGTCGATCACGCGCAACTCCGGATGGAGACGCGACTGATAGACCTCCCGCACTTCTTCGGTGGGGAGCTCGACACGATAGATTCCCTCGTACGGTTCGAGATCGAAGGCTTCGTGCAAGCGTTCGAGCGTGTCGTCGGTCGAACCGTCGTTAATGACGACGATTTCAAAATTGACGTAGTCGAGCGCCAACATCGAGCGAACCGAGGTAACGATAATCTCCCGCTCGTTGAAGGCGGGGACCAGCATGGTAACCGGACGATCGAGCGTCGAGTTCGAACGACGCACCGGATCGGCGAGATGCATTTTTACAAAACTCGGCAAGCGAAATAGCGCCACTCCGCCCGTAAATGCGTAGTACCCGTTGATGATTAAAAAATAGAAGAAAAGCCCGGTTTCGATGAGGACCGCGGCTCCATCGAGCGCTTGGTGCCCGAAGAAGCTCATAACCGTGCCTCCGGCGCCCCTTGCGATGCGGCCCGACGGTCACGCGTCGGCGAACGCCGCGCCATCATTTTCCGCTCCGCGATCGCTTGCGTAATCGCATCGCGCGCGTAACGGTCCTCCACCTCGACGAGAAAGTCTTCGAGCAACCCGCTCTCGCCGTACAGCTCCACGATCGCCTCGGCGGCACGCAGGCGAACCCAGTAATCTCGGTGCGATGCCAGGCGCAGGAGCGTCTCGCGATCGTCGTAACGGACGCATTTCCTCAAGACGCGCAGCGCCGAAAGCAGCACGATCGGCGATTCGCGAGCGCAATAACGCAATGCGAGCGCGCGGTCTTCCTCCGAAGCCAACGGCGCGAGAGACCGAAGCGCCGCCGCGATCGTTTCGCTCTCCTCGGATTCTTCGAGAACGCGCTTACAGACCGCGCGCGCGGGCGACGGCGAGCAGAAGCGCACGAAATCGAGAAGCCTCCGCCGGCCCGCTTCGTCCGCATTTGCAATCGCCGCACGCAACGCTTCGTCGAGATCGATAGGATCGATTTCTTTCAACATGGCCTCGACGCGCGAACGCACCCAGTCGTCGCGATCGCGCACTAATTCCAGAACGCCGTCGCTAAACCGCGGGTCGATACGCAACGCGCATTGCGCGGCGGCGCGAGAGAGCTCCGCCCCCTCATCGGCAGAGAGGCGAACCGCATCGTCGAGCGCGGCGGGCTCGCGCAATTGCCCGAGCGCCGTTAATGCGAGGATCTTTTCCGCATCGTCGCCGCGGTGTAGCCAATAGAGCGCATGCCGATCGAGGCCGATGTCGTACGCGATCGCGTCGAGCTTCGGCAGCACTTCGCGCGCGCGGTCGCGATCTTTATCGCGAAGCTGATGGAACTGCGAAAAGAGCGCGATCACGGTAAACCAGTCGCGGCGGCCGACGCGCGGCAGCACTTCGGGGAGCGCCTCTCCCGTATAGGCCGTCTTCAAGATCGAGCGCCACCGCTCCGTGAGGATACTCTGCCGCCGGCGAGTCAACGAGTTGCGCGTACGCAAAACGACGAACGCGACGATAAGGACCGCGGTCATGATCGACGAGAAGAGAACGCTTACCTCGATGAGCCATAAAAGTGGTTCAGAGGCGCTCGCGAAGCGCAACGCGTACCTCGAGGCGATCGTATGCACCGGTCAAGCCATACCAGCCCATGCCGACCGCCAATCCTATGCGCGACGACAGCCGATGAGTGTCGCCCAGAAACAGCGAGAGGCTATGATAGACGGCGGGCGGAGTTCCGAAACCGATATTCTCGACGTCGCGCCCGGTCGAGAGCGAGAAATTCTCGCTATCGCATGGGAGATAGCGCGCCATCGAGACTCCTTCCGAGAGCGCGAGTCCGGGCACGTTGCTCAACCGAGCGAACGTGATGGTGCCCGCGAGGCGAAGGTCGCGAAAATACCGGTCCATGCCGACGTGCACGATGGAGGCTCCTACCGAAGTGTATTGCCGAGTGGCGTACCCTGCCTGGTAGCCGTATCCCCCTCCGGCTCGCAGATCGATGTCGCCCTCGGCGCTCGACGCTGGGAGCACGTTGTGTTGCGGGCTAAACGAGCCGATGAGATCGGCGATGACGTGCGGCGTTACCGCGAGATACGCCCCTCCCTCATATTCGTTATCGTTCCTACCGAATCGCACGTCGTCGGCAGCGCGAACGTATGCCGAGCGCTTATTGCCGTCGCGTGCGACGGCGAGAATCGAAGCGCCGCTCCAGTTTCCGCGTCCCTTCGTTAGGGTTGCGCTCGAAGCTCCCTCTTGCAGCACGACTCGTTGCGTCGGCGGCGGCGGCAGAGCGCAGCGTGCCGCTGCGCGCCCGGGCATCGCCACCGCGAGCGCGACCGCCGCACACTCCAACCAGCGCTTCATCGGTGGGCCGGGGCTCGAATCCCCGCGATGACGTCGTCGAGAATTTCATCGAGCCCCACCTTCGGCTCGAACGAGATCGCACGACGCGCCTTGGCGATATCGGGGACTCGGCGCATGATCTCTTCGAAGCCCTGCGGATACGCACGCTCGAAAGGAACGAACTCGATGGTCGATTTTGAACCGGTCCGTTCGAGGATGCGCTTGGCGAGGTCGAGGATCGTCATCTCGCGCGGGTTGCCGATATTCAGCACTTCGCCGGCGAGTGCGCCGATATCGCGCAAGATCGACATGAACGCATCGGTAACGTCGCGGACCGAGCAGAAACACCGCGTCTGCGTTCCGTCGCCGTAGACGGTCAGCGGTTCCCCGGCGAGCGCCTGCGCGGTGAGGCGCGGAACGACCATTCCATAGCGGCCGCTCTGCCTGGCTCCGACGGTATTAAAAAGCCGCACCACCACGACGGGAAGCGCGCGTTCTCGCTGCAAGGCGAGCGAATAAAACTCGTCGTAGGCTTTCGCACAGGCGTAACTCCATCGCCCGACGGTCGGCGATCCAAAGCAGATCGGGTCTCCTTCGTTCGACGGAATCTTGGTGGAATGTCCGTACACCTCGGAGGTCGAGGTGATGAGGATCGGGGTCTTACGCTTCAACGCGACTTGGACGACGCTCTCGGTGCCGCGCGCGTTGACGTCGAGCGTGTCGAACGGGCTCTCTACGATGATGCGCAGGCCGATCCGCGCCGCAAGGTGCACGACGGCATCGCAGCCCTCCATCGAACGCTCCACGAGCAGCGCATCGCGAATATCTCCGTGAACGAAACGGCTGCCGCGACGGGCGAGCGCGCCGGTGAGGTTCGCGAGATTTCCGGTAGAGAGATCGTCGAGCGCTACGATCTCGTGCCCCGCGTCGAGCAGTGCGTCGCAGAGATGCGAGCCGATAAAGCCCGCTCCCCCCGTTACGAGCACCTTCATAGTGCGAACACCTTCGCCGAGGTCGCAGCCGCCCGCTCGGGGGTGATGACCTGGCGCGTATCGACAATCAACGAAGCGTTCTCGAGAATCGTTTGATAGTCGATGATGTCGTGGTCGGTGAGGATCACGACGCAATCGGCTCGTGCGACGTGCGAGGGGTCGAGCGGTACGCTTTCGAGGGTATCGACCCGTCGCCTCCGGGGCGAGTCGGCTCCATTCGCTCGGTCCTTCGAGCGACGCTCGTAGGGAACGATCACGCGCGGGCGCCATTCGGGCCAATCGTTATGCCGGCCGTCGAGCTCGGCGACGTGGGGATCGTGATAGGAGACCACCGCACCGCGCATACGCAAACGGTCGATGACCGCGACTGCCGGGCTGCGCCGCGTGTCGTCGATATTTTTTTTATAGGCGACGCCGACGACGAGAATGTGAGCATCCCGCAGCGATTTTCGCGCCTCGTTTAAGGCGGCGGAGATGAGTTCGACGACGTAGGCGGGCATCTGCGAGTTAACGTCTTCGGCGAGCTCGATAAAGCGCGATGTGAAACCCTGGCGTTTCGACTCCCAGGCGAGGTAATGCGGATCGAGCGGAATACAGTGGCCGCCGACACCGGGGCCGGGTTGAAACGGCATAAATCCGAACGGTTTCGTCGAGGCGGCGGCGATAACTTCGCCGGAGTCGATGTTGAGTTGTCGGCAGAGGCGAGCGAATTCGTTGATGAATCCGATATTCACGAGACGAAACGTATTTTCCAGCAGTTTCACCGTTTCGGCGGCGCGCGCCGACGATACGACGTGCGTCTCTTCAAATATTGCGTCGTATTAAATGCGTGCGGCGTCGGTGGAGCGCTCGGTGCAACCTCCGATCACCTTGGGGATTCGGGGCAGCGGAATATCGCGCCCCGGATCGATGCGCTCCGGAGAGAACGCGGCGAGAAAATCGCGGTCCAGACGGAGATTCGATCGTTCGAGAATGGGAACCATCGCTTCTTCCGTCGTGCCGGGATAGGTCGTCGATTCCAAAACGACGAGCTGGCCCGGACGGAGCGCCCCGGCGACCTGCTCGGCCGCATCGAAGATGCAGGTAAGATCGGGGAGATTGCCCACCCCTAACGGGGTTGGAACGCAGATGACGACCGCGTCGCACTCCGCGAGCCGAGAAAACTCGCTGCTACATTCGAAGCGTTCGCTTCCGACGAGCTCAACGACGCGTTCCTCGGGAACGTCGCGAATGTGCGAGCGTCCCGAGTTCAGCAACACGATGCGTTCGGGATTGACATCGAATCCGAGCACTTTGGGAAAGACCGCAGCAAACTCGACGGCGAGCGGAAGGCCGACGTAACCGAGCCCGATGATGCCGATCGTTGCGGTTCTCGTGGAGAGACGCCGAACGAGCTCATCAACGTGTATTGAGAGCGGTCTCGATACAGAGAGACCGGCAACGCGCTTTCCCATAGGTTCTCCTATCGACCAAGTACGCCGTTCCTTAGCGACGCGAGGAGGAAACCCTCCCTCCGCCTATTTAGCGTTCGATGGTCGCCGCCGCGTTGAAATAACTCGCGTTGGGGTGATGGATCACGAGCGCCGCGGTGGATTGCTCGGGAATGATTTGAAAACTCTCGGTCAGGCGAACCCCGATCGCCTCGACGGCGCCCAACAGCGCGAATGCGATTTCGTGCTGCGAAAGATCCGGGCAGGCGCCGTAGCCCCACGAATAGCGTTTCCCTCGTTCGGGTGCCAAGCCGAGCTCTCGACGTATGCGCCGGTGGCTCCACTCTGCGAGTGCCTCGGCGGACTGTACCGAAAACCCGTGCAAGAAATACGATTCGCTAAAGTCGCCGCGTGCGTGGAGCGTTTCGATCTGCTCTCCGACCTCGGCGCCGACCGTCACTACTTGGAGTGCGACGATATCGGAGGCGCCGCCGGAGATCGGCTCGCGCAGGTAATCGGCGAGCGATAGATGCTCCCCGCCGATTTGGCGCGCGAACGACATGCGAGCGATCTCGTGCGTCGGATCGTTCGGATCGAAGAACAGAATCTCGTTTCCGATGCCGGCGGCCGGGAAATATCCATAGGCGACGCGGGGACGCAAGAGTTCGCCGCGCTCCGCCTCGGCACGGAAACGGGCGAGCCGCGGCTCGAACTCTTCGCTCACCGTTTTTTCGAACGCCTCGCCCTTCTGATTGCTCGCGCCCCACGAAAGACGATAGAGCGATTTCAGATCGAAGCACTCCCACAGTTCGCGCACGTCGAACGAATCGATCGTCCGCGCACCGAGGAAGGGCGCTTTCGGCGGTTCGACGAGCACGCTTTTGACGCTCGAGATGCGCACCTCGTCGGACGGGCGCGCGAGATCGCGCGCTTTCTCTTGCGCTTTGAGCGCCTCGTTCTTGATGCGCGCGACGAAATCGCGCCGCCGTTCGGGCTCCCCGGTGAGCACGTCCATGATATCGAGCCCTTCGAAGGCATCCTTTGCGTAAAAGACTCCCGGCTCGAAGGGGCGACGCCCATCGTCGAGCAAGGCGATCCGCCGCCCGAAATCGCGATTGATTGCGGCCCCGCCGACGATGACCGGAAACTCCAGGGCACGAGCGTCTTGCTCTTGCACGCAAATCGGCATTTGTTTGCTCGTCGACACTAAAAGCGCGGAGAGCCCGATCGCGTCGGCATTCACCTCCGCCGCCTTCTCGAGAATGACGTTCATCGGCACCTGTTTGCCGAGATCGTGAACGGTGTAGCCGTTATTGGAAAGAATGGTGTTGACGAGGTTCTTTCCGATGTCGTGAACGTCGCCGAAGACCGTTGCGAGAACGACCGTGCCCTTCGTGCTCCCTTCGCGACGTTCGAGAAACTGCTCGACGTGTGCGACGGCGCGTTTCATGACCTCCGCCGATTGCAGAACGAAGGGAAGGATCAGTTCGCCCGCTCCAAAGCGGTCGCCGACTTCTTTCATCGCCGGAAGCAGTACCTCGTTGAGCACGTCGACGGGCGTGCGGCGCTGCAACACCTCATCGAGCATCGCCTCGATGCCGTCTTTTTTGCGCCGGAGGATCGCCTGATGGATGCGCGCCTCGGCCGGCAAATGCTCGTCCTCGTTCGCCGTCTCTCCATCGGTACGAACGACCGCATTTTCGTACCGTTCGATAAAGCGTGCGAGCGCATCGGGACGGCGATTGAACACGAGATCGTCGCACGCTTCGCGCGCTTCGAGGTCGAGTTCCGCGTACGGCGTGATCTCCTTGGGGTGCACGAGCGCGAGATCGAGGCCGGCTTCGACGCAGTGATGCAGAAAGACGGAATTCAGGGCGGCTCTCGCTGCGGGCTTCAGCCCGAACGATACGTTGCTGACGCCTAACGAGGTGAGCACGCCGGGAAGCGCCGCCTTGATCGCGCGAATGCCTTCGATGGTTTCGCGCGCCGAATCGATATACTCGGCGTCGCCGGTCGCGAGCGTGAAGGTGAGATCGTCGAAAATCAACGCTCCGGGCTTCAACCCATATTCGCCGACGACGATATCGTAGATCCGCCGCGCTACTTCGACTTTGCGTTGTGCGGTCTTCGCCATGCCCGCTTCATCGATCGTCAAGGCGACGACCGCGGCCCCATGCTCGATCGCCATCGGAAGAACGGCATCGATCTTCGCGCGCCCGCTCGCGAGATGGACCGAGTCCACGATCGCCCGCCCCGGATAATTCTCCAGCGCGCTGCGGAGAACGGGGAC
>JABEUW010000003.1 GCA_013043945.1 Vulcanimicrobiota bacterium
CCGAAGGAATTCTCTAAAGAACTCTCCACTGCTTTAAGCAAGGTCGCCGGTTCGACGGTCAAAACCTCTCCCACCAAAATATGCGACGAATCGGGAGAGCACTTGATCGCTACAGGATTAGCCGGCACCGAGGGACGACGTAATTTGGAGGTCTATTCATTCCGCAAGCGCGGAACGTTCTACGTCCTGGAGGACACCTTTAACTCGCCCGCTCCTTCCCCTGCCGCTCACGAACTGCTAACCTCGCTCTGTCCATAGCGCGTCGTAAAGGAGACGCGCGTCGTACACTAGACGCTGAAGAGAGGCAAACGTTCACGTACCCCGCATTGCGGGGATGAACGCGCAAGGCCGCTGCGTCGGCCGCAACGCCTTCGGCGTCGCTCGCTATGCGACGGCGGCGATCGCTGCCGCCAGATCGATCGTGCCGCGGTAGAGCGCGCTGCCGATGATGCAGGCATCGACGGCGGGCGGAGCAGCGGCGCGGAGCTTCTGCAGATCGGCGATGTGCTGCGCCCCACCGCTCGCCGTCACGCGAACGTCGGCAGCTGCCGCTACCTCGCGCAACGCGTCGAGATCGTAGCCTTCGCCCATCCCGTCGCGGTGAATCTCGGTGAAAATGACGCGGCGGACGCCCCAATGTGCGACGCGCTTCACCAGCGCATCGCGGTCGACCGGCGTCCGTTCTTGCCAACCGCGCACCGCTACCTCGCGCCCTCGCGCATCGATACCGGCGATCACGCGCTCGCCGTAGCGCCCCACGATCTGCCGCGCGATGCGTTCGTCTTCGACGAAGAGCGTGCCGATAATAATCTCCGCCGCGCCGGCTTCGAAGCGCGCCGCCGCGTGCTCGGCGCTTCGAATTCCGCCGCCGACCTGTATCGGCACCTCCACCGCCCGCGCGATCGCGGCGATCGCCGAGAGGTTCTCGCCGGATCCGAACGCCCCGTCGAGATCGACGACGTGCAAGCGTTTCGCTCCCTGCGCGACGAACCCGCGCGCGCGCGCGACCGGATCGTCGTCGTAGGTGGTCTCTCGCGTGGGATCTCCCTGTTCCATGCGCACGCATTTTCCGGCGCGTAGATCGATGGCGGGGATGACGAGCATTGCGGGCTTCCTTTCGTCGTTAGTTCAGCGATGCGAGAAATGCGTCGAGAATCTTCTCTCCCGTGCGTTGACTCTTTTCGGGATGAAACTGCGTTCCCACCGCGGCACCGTGTGCGACGACGGCGGCGAAGCGCTCGCCGTGAGTCGCCGTGGCGATGCAGTCCGCGCCGGGCAGCGCGCGATAGGAATGCAAGAAATAGGCATACTCTTCCTCGCCGAGCTCGGCGAGCAGCGGGTGTGCCTCCATCGCTTCGAGCCGATTCCAGCCCATGTGCGGCAGGCGCGGAGCAGATTCGAAACGGCCGACCTCGCCGCGCAAAATGCCCAATCCGTTCGCGCCGTCGAACTCGCTCGATCGCTCGAAGAGCACCTGCATGCCGACGCAAATACCGAAATAGGGCCGTCCGCGCTCGATACGCTCGTAGATCGCGGTATCGAGCCCGCGTTCGCGTAGCGCCTGCATCGTTGCGGCGAAGGCTCCATCGCCGGGAAAGAACGCCGCGTCGGCTTCCAGGACTTCGCGCCGATCGTCGGTGACGATCGGTTCGATCCCCCGCCTGCGCAGCGCCCCAACTAACGAACCGATGTTGCCGCCGCCGTAGTCGATCGCTACGATTCGAGGCGGCATCGCTATTCCAGCAGCCCTTTCGTCGAGACGATCGCATCGCTCTCGACGATTTTCGCGGCGGCGAACGCCCGTGCGAACGCTTTAAAAGTCGCCTCGCAGAGATGGTGCGCGACGTGCCCGTGCATCGCGATCAGGTGTACGGTAATTCGTGCGTGGTCGGCGAGGGCACGGAAAAATTCGCCGACCATCTCGGTGGGCATCGCTCCGAGATCGTTGCGCATGAACTCCACGCGGAAATTGAGATAGGAGCGGCCGGAGATATCGATGCTCGCGGCGATGAGCGCGTCGTCGAGCGGCAGCATGATCGAACCGAAACGCACGATGCCGCGCTTCTCGCCGAGCGCTTCGTAGATGGCGCGGCCGAGGGCGATCCCGACATCCTCGATGAGATGATGGTTATCCATCCCGTCGCCGCGCGCCCGCAGTTTCATCCCCATTCCACCGTGCAGCGCGAGCGCGTGCAGCATGTGATCGAAGAAATCGACGCCGGTCTCAATCGATATGTCGCCGCCGTCGAGATCGAGCTCGAGATCGATCTCGCTCTCTTTCGTCGCTCGCTTCACCCGCGCGGTGCGCGCCGGAGCGCTCATCGCATTCTTACTTGATTGTCGGGCGCGAGGCGATCGGCACGAAGGGTCCCGGCGGCGGCCCTTCGTAGGTCGCCTGCGGACGGATCAAGCGATTGTCGCCGAGCTGTTCGAGAATGTGTGCGCTCCAGCCGGCGATACGCCCGCATGCAAACATGCAGGTAAATTCGTCGCCCGGCATGCCGAGATCGGCGAGCAGCGGCGCGGTATAGAAATCGACGTTTGCGTAGATGCTCTTATCAGGCTTGGTCTCTTTGAGCACCTTGTTGCTCGCCTCTTCGAGCGCACGCGCGATCTCGTACCAACGCGAATCGCCGCGATATTCGGAGAGCTCCTTCGCCTTTATCTCGAGATGGCGAGCGCGCGGATCGCGAACGCGATATTCGCGATGCCCCATGCCCATGATGCGCTCGCCGCGCCCTAATGCGTCGCGC
>JABEUW010000119.1 GCA_013043945.1 Vulcanimicrobiota bacterium
CGCGAGTACGAGCGCGCCGAATCGCCTACCCTCGGACATCTCGTGCAACCGTTTCATCGAGCGATTCGGCGCGCATCCAGAGCACCGCGTCGTTCCCGCGCAGAGCTACGACGGCGGGGCGCGCGAATCGATTGTAGGGACTAGCCATGCTCACCGTATACGCTCCGGTATCCAAAAGTGCGATCGTATCACCCGCTGCTAACGAAAGCGGGAACTCGTAGGTGCCCAGTTCGTCGCTCTCGCAACTCCGCCCGCAGAGCAGCGTCGGTTCGGTTGCTTCGCCGGCATGCGAGAGAACGAGCGCCGGGTGCGTGACGCCGTAGAGTGCGTGGCGTGGGTTCTCGTAGAGCCCGCCGTCGCAGATCGCGATGCGCATCCGCGCGGTTCGCTTGATGGCGCCGATGCGTAGCAACGTCGTGCCGGCAGCGGAGACGATAGCGCGGCCGGGCTCGATGCCGATTTTGGGAAAGGCGATCGAGAGTTCCCGTGCCCGCGCCCGGATCCCCGGAATACACGCTTCGAGTGCCGGCGCCGGATCCTCGACGAAGCCGCCACCGAGAACGAGGCGCTCGACCGGGAAGCCGGCGGCGGCAAAGCGTCCCGCCGCCTCAACCAAAGCGATCCCGTGGGCGACGAATGCCGCGCGCTCGTCGATCTGCGAGCCGAGATGGGCGTGGAGGCCGAGAAAATGTACGCGGCCGTTCGCGGCGCGCAGGAGCGCGATCGCTTCCGCTTCGGCATCGGGGGGCATGCCGAACTTGCTCGCCTCACCCGCGGTCCGAATCGCCGCGTGCGTCGACGCCGCGATACCGGTATTGAGGCGCAAGAGGATCGGCGTCGGCCGATGCGTGGAGGAGCGCTCGATCGTGCGCGCGAGTTCTTCGCAGCCGTCGACGACGGAGCGACCGACGAAGCCGTCGACGGCGAGCGAGATCTCGGCATCGCTTTTCATGCACCCGTGGAGCGTGAGCTCCTCCGGCGGGATATCGGCGCGTCGAACGGTCTCGAATTCACCGAGCGAACTTACATCGATGCCGATGCCGCGTTCGTGAAGATAGCGTGCGAACGCAACGCAGAGAAAGGCCTTCCCGGCGTAGGAGACTTCGACGTCGTGTAGTTTTGCGGCGGCGAGGACGCGTGCGACCGCCGCGTCGAGTTTATCGAGGTCGTAGACGACCAACGGCGTTCCGAAGCGCTGCGCGAGCGCGAGTGCCGACTCCACAGCTCGACCCTCCCTATTGGGAAGCGGAGAACTGCGCGAGAAAATCGGCGATCGTAACGTCGAGCGCACCGGCTTGGTGGATACGCACGGCGAGTCGCCCGGGTATCGTCGGAACGATACACAGAAAAGCGGTTGCATCGATACTGCTGACCGTTACCGAATCGAGCTCGGCGGGGATCAACGCACTCTGATAGGGCGGAAGACGGAGCGATCCGCTCGCATGTGCTATTTCGATTGTATCGGCGAGAGCGGTAAAGATTGCCGGAAAACCATCGGTGAGCAGCGTGGTCGTCCCGCCGCTCGCAAGTTCGAAGCGTTCGACGGTAAAATTTTCATCCGAAATGAGGGCGGTGCGCGAACAGCCCTGCCAGTTATACGTTATCGTCTTCAGCGCTCCCGCCGTGCCGGCGCGAAAATTGAGGACATCGGCGGCCTTCGCGACGTGTAATTCGCGCGGTTTGCCATCGCTTCCGAGCCGATTCCAATCGAAGATACGATAGGTCAGATCGCTGGTCTGTTGCGTCTCGTAGACGACGATACCGGGGCCGATCGCATGGAGCGTTCCCGATGGAAGATAGAATGCGTCCCCGGCGCGAACGGGTACGCGGCGAAGGAGCTCGCCGAGCGTGCCGTCGGCAACGCGACGTTCGTACTCCTCGCGCGAGGTATCGCGCGTCCATCCGAGGACGATTTCGGCATTCGGCTCTGCATGAAGGACGAACCAACATTCGGTCTTTCCGAAGGGTTGGTGTTCGACGCGCCGAGCGTAGGCGTCGGTGGGATGGACCTGCACCGAGAGCCAATCGCGCGCGTCGATAAATTTTGTGAGGATGGGGAAAACGCGAGCGACGTCGAGATCGCCCATGATGCGAGCGCCGAAGCTCGTTCGCAATGAAGAGATCGTGCTGCCGGAGAGCGGGCCATCGGCGACGCGGCTGCCCTCCCAGCACTCCCACGATTCTCCGATGCGCTCGTTGGGGTCGCCGCGTTTGCCGTAGAGCCGCACGAGCGCCTCGCCGCCCCAAATGGCGGGCGTGAGAACGGGATCGAGGCGAAGCGGCACGAGAGCTGCGTTCGTGGATACGTCGGCCATGGAGGCTGCTTTTCGCCTGAGCGTGCGGTGTCCTGGCGGGCACTGCGGGGAACGTGTAGGTCGGGCCGGAAACGAGAGAGCGTGTACCAGTTCCATATCAGTCTCGGGTCGAACCTCGGCGACCGCCAAGCGAATATTCTCAGCGCTTTGCAGCGCCTCCGTACGCGCGTCGAAGTACTCGCCCTCTCCGGTTTTTACGAAAGCGCTCCGGCGAACGGCGCGCAGGGCCCTGCGTTTTTGAACGTTGCAGCCGAAATTCGCGGGCCACTCGATATCGAGGGCTTCGTTCTCTACGCTGCCGGCGTAGAGCGGGCCGTCGGGCGGGCGAGCCACGAACCGCTCGTCGCGCGGGCGATCGATATCGATATTACGGTCGCGCAGGGTGCGGTGCGCCCCGATATCGCCGAGCGCATTTTCGATCTGCTGCCGTTGGCGGAGATCGCTCCCGATCTCCGGGACGGCACGAGCGGAAAATCGCTGCGCGATCTTGCAGCCGTTCATAGCGGCAACGGTGTGCGGCGGCTCGAACGTTCGCTGCATTTTCTCTCCAACCGACAGGACGAGGAGCCTGAGGTGCGCCTCTCGCTCAATCGCGTCGGCGTCGCGCGCGTGAAGCGGGTGATTCACCTCGATTTGGGCGGCGAACCGCGCGTCTATAATGCGGAGTTTTCGATGGTTGCCGATCTTGCCCCCGATAAGGCCGGGGTGCATATGTCGCGGTTCTCGGAGATTCTCGAAGAGACGCTGCTCGACGTTCTCGCCGACGGCGATATGCCGGCGCGAATCGAGCGCTTAGGCGAGCGCATCGCGCAACGCGTCGTTCACACGCAGCGGGCGATCCGTGCCGATGTGAAAATTCGCGCCGAGTTCGGCTTGGAGCGTTGGACGCCGGTGAGCGGCAAACGTGGCGTCGAGACCTATACGCTCGTCGGCATCGCACACGCGGATCCCGAAACGACGCGACACGCCGTCGGCGTCGAGGCCGAAGGAATGACGGCATGCCCGTGCGCGCAGCAGATGGTGCGCGAGCATTCGGAGCGCGAGCTGATCGAGGCCGGTTTTTCGGCCGCAGAGGCCGAACGAGCGCTCGACGCATTGCCCGGAGCGACCCACAATCAACGCGGCCGCGGGAGCGTGCTCATCGGCACCACCGATCGGCGCGGCGAGGCGATTCGCGCGGAAGATCTCGTCGAGATCGTCGAATCCTCGATGTCCTCGGAGACCTACGATTTACTAAAACGCCCCGACGAATTTTTTATCGTGAACAAGGCGCATCATAATCCCAAGTTCGTCGAAGACGTCGTGCGAGGTATCCTTTCGCGAGCGCTCGATTGTTATGCCGATTTCGGCGACGATGCCTTTCTCTTCGCGAGCCAGGTGAACGACGAATCGATTCACAAGCACGATGCCTTCGCCGAGGCCTTCGGAACCTTCGGAGAGTTTCGGCGAGAGCTCGCGGGCGGCGCCTACGTGACGGCGAAGACCGATCTCGCGAGTTGGCTGGGAACCCGTAATTCTCGCGTCGTCGACGCGATGCGCTAACTCCTCGCGCGCTCTTCGGCGGCGCCGCGCAATGCGGCGATCCGTTCGCGAAGGCTCGGATGCGAGGCAAAG
>JABEUW010000120.1 GCA_013043945.1 Vulcanimicrobiota bacterium
ATCGAGAGCAGCGCGGTGCGCTGCCCCGATGCTGCGAGCAGCGAGCGCATGATCGCACTCATCGATGCCGCGAAGGCCGCCGGCGATACGCTCGGCGGGCGCTACGCCGTCGTCGTCGAGGGTATGCCGGTCGGCATCGGCAGCAATCGCCAACCCGGCAACCGTCTCGACGGCATCCTTGCCGGTGCGTTGATGTCGATGCAGACGGTGAAAGCCGTCGAAGTGGGGCTCGGCGCCGAGGTCGCCGGAAAGCCGGGCTCGCAAGCGCACGATACCTTCGAACTCAGCGACGGCGATGTGGTGCGCGGCAGCAATCGCGCCGGCGGCATCGAGGGCGGCATGAGCAACGGGCAGCGCATCACGCTGCTTGCGAGCGTGAAGCCGATTCCGACGCTCATGCGCGCGCTGCCCTCGGTCGATCTGCACGCCGGCACCGAGGCCCCGGCGAGCATCGTGCGCAGCGATGTCTGCGTCGTTCCCGCCGCCGCAATCGTCGGCGAAGCGATGGTACGTTTGGCGCTGGTCGAGCCGCTGCTGGAAAAATACGGCGGCGACAGCATGGAGGAGACGCTCGAGAACCTCTCGCGTTCGCGTACCCGCGCGGCGCAGCTTTTTTCAAAGGAGCAGGTATGAAACGGCATGTCGCACTGATCGGCTTTATGGCGGCCGGGAAATCGACGATCGGCAAGCGCCTCGCGCGCAAGCTCGGCGTCGCGTTTTTCGATTCCGACGAACTGGTGGTGCGCGAACACGGTACGATCAGCGAGATTTTCTATAACGAGGGCGAGGCGGCGTTCCGCGGATACGAACACGCCGCAATCTCGCACGCGATAGAAGAAGGGGAGCCGGGCGTACTCTCGCTCGGCGGCGGTGCGACCACCTACGAGCCCACGCAAGTGCTGCTCAAGAAGCGCACCTATCGCATCTTCATCAAAGTGACGCCGGAGCTCGCCTTCGAACGGCTGCGCCATAGCCGCGCGGTGCGCCCGCTCATCGGCCCCACGCCGACGCTCGCGCGCATCAAAGAGCTCTACGTGAAGCGCATGCCGCTCTACGCGCACGCCGACCACGTCGTCGAAGCCGACCAGCTCTCCACCGCGAAAGTCGTCGAGAATATCCTGGAATGGATGCATAAGAAAAAGATCGAGTGGTAATCGGCAACGATACGCTCGGCTATCCGATTCTCGTCTGCGAGAATGCCGAGCCCTCGCTGCGTTCCTTCGTGCGCGGCCGCGGCACGCGCTGCATCGTGCTTGCCGACGCGCAGCCCGATGTTCTCGCGCGCGCGCGCACGTTGGCGGCGCGGTTACCGCGCTGCCTCGGGGTGCTGCCGATCGCGCTGGGCGAACCGCGCAAACGGTTGGCGGCGGTCGAAGGGATCGCCGATGCGCTGCTCTCCGCAGGCGCCGACCGTTCGACGCTGATCGTCGGGGTCGGCGGCGGCGTCGCGAACGATACCTTCGGGCTCGCCGCCGCGCTCTTCATGCGCGGCGTTCCCTACGCGCACGTCGCCACGAGCTTGCTCGCGATGCTCGATGCCTCGATCGGCGGGAAAGTCGGCGTCGATACGCCCGCGGGCAAGAATCTCGTCGGGCGCTTCAGCGACCCGCTCGCCGTCTTCGCCGATCTGCAGGCGCTGCGCACGCTGCCCTTTCGCGAGATTCGCGCCGGGCTCGCCGAAGCGGTGAAGCATGCGATTCTCGCCGGCGGCGAGAGTTTCGAATCGCTCGAAGTGCTCGCGCCGCACCGTTTCGAACGCTGGCCCTGGGGAGAGGTCGTCGCGCGTTCGGTCGCCATCAAAGCCGCCGTCGTCCGCGCCGACCGCGAAGAGCGCGGCATCCGCGCGACGCTCAACCTCGGCCACACCTTCGCGCATGCCTACGAAAGCGCGAGCGGCTACCGCATCGCGCACGGCGCGGCGGTTGCGTTGGGCTTGCGTGCCGCAGGGCTGCTCGCGCTGCGCAGCGGTCGGTTTTCGCGCGACGAACATCTGCGCGTGCTCGCGTTGCTCGCGTTACTGCGCATGCCGCTTGCGACGAGCGTTCCCGCCGATGCGGCGCTCGCCGCGATGCGCGGCGATAAGAAGCGGCGCGATGGCGCGCTGCGCTTTGTTTTGCCCGAGGGCATCGGGCTGGTGCGCGCCGACATCCGCGTTCCCGAGGCACGCCTGCGCTCGGTGCTGCGCGCGATGGAGACGCCGCCCGGCGACGCGGAGCGCTAACCGTGCGCCTCGTCGAAGTGCTGCCGATCGTCCGCAGCACGCGCTTCGAACTCCCGCTGACCTACGCCGCCGGTGCGCACCCGGTCGCACTCGGCGATGTCGTTCGCATCCCGCTCGGGCGGCGCGAACTCTACGGCCTCGCGCTCGGCGATGCCTACGAAGGCGAGCCGTTCGAAGGGCTGCGCGAAATCGTCGAACGCTGCGACCTGCCGCGCGCGTTCGACGCGACCGGGCTCGCACTCGCGCGCTTCGTCGCGCGCCACGATCTCTCCACGCTGGGTGAAGCGCTGCGCTGCGTCGTGCTTGCAAGCGCGCTGCCGCATATCGAAGAGCGGCTCGCGATCGGCGAGCGCACGCGTGAAGTCGCGCGCGAACGCGGCGAAGCGCTGCTGAAATTGATGCGCGAGGATTTCCCGGAGGGCGCCTCGCCCGAGAGTATGCTGCGCCACCCCGCGGTGCGGCGCCTCGGTGCGCGCGCCGAGTTGCTCGCCGAAATTACCGCGCTGGTACGCGACGGAGCGCTCGTGCGCGAACGCCGCCGCGTCGAGCCGGCCTACACGCCCTATCGCGTGCGCGTACTCGTTCCCGGCGAGAGCAAGGTGCGCGGCAAAAAAGCCGCGGCATTGGCGGCGCTCGTGCACGCGCAGCCCGGCATGCCGCTCGCCGATGCGTTGCTCGCGGGATATTCGCGCACGACGATCGCTCGCGCGATCGCCGCGGGAGCGATTGCAGAAGAAGAGCGCGCACCCGCACAGCGCGAAGCACCCGCGCCGGTCGCCGCCGCGGCATTCGAACCGACCGCCGAGCAGCGCCGTGCGATCGATCGCCTTGCCGCATTGCAGCGCGCGGGCAAATTCGCCGCGGTGCTGTTGCACGGAGTAACGGGGAGCGGAAAGACGTTTATCTATCTCGATCTCGTGCAGCGCGTCCTCGCCGCCGGCGGGCGGGCGATCGTGCTCGTGCCGGAGATCGCGCTCACGCCGCAGACCGCGCGCCGCTTCGAGGAACGCTTCGGCACGCGCCTGGCGGTGCTCCATTCCGCGCTCTCCGAACGCGAACGCTACGATGCCTGGCAGGCCTGCGCGCGCGGCGAGATCGACGTCGTCGTCGGCGCGCGCAGCGCGGTCTTCGCGCCCTTACCCGACGTGCGCGTGGTGATCGTCGATGAATCGCACGACCCATCGTACCGGCAAGATTCCTCGCCGCGTTACTCCGCGCTCACCGTCGCACGCGAGCGCATGCGCTTGGCCGATGGCCTGCTGATTTTGGGAAGTGCGACGCCTTCGTTTGAAAGCTTCGCGGCGGTGCGCGCCGGGCAACTCGAGGAGATCCGTCTCTCGGCGCGTGCAACCGAGCAACCGATGCCCGCAGTGCGCATCGTCGATCTCGCGGCGGCCTTTCGCAGCGGCGAGCGACGGCTCTTCAGCGCACCGTTGGTGGAAGCGCTCGCGCTGCGATTGGAGCGGGGCGAGAAGAGCCTGCTCTTCGTGAATCGGCGCGGCAGCGCGCGGGCGTGGCTCTGCCGGAGTTGCGGGAAGGCGCCGGAGTGCCCGCATTGCAGCGTCACGCTCACCGTGCATCGGCAAGATGGGTTACTGCGCTGTCATTACTGCGATTACCGCAGCGCGATTCCCGAGCGCTGCCCGCACTGCGGTGCCGATTCGCTCGCGGAGTTCGGCGTCGGCACGCAACGCGTCGTGGAAGAAGTGACGCGCCTCTTTCCGCAGGCGCGCGTCCTACGGATGGATAGCGATACGACCACGCGCATCGGCGAGCACGCGCGCATCATCGACCGATTTATCGCCGAGGGTGATGTGTTGGTCGGAACGCAGATGATCGCGAAGGGGCACGATTTCGAGCGGGTGACGCTCGTCGGTGTCGTCGCCGCAGATCTCGGCCTGCACGCGCCGGATTTCCGCGCCGCCGAACGCACCTATCAGATGCTCGTGCAGGTCTGCGGACGGAGCGGACGCGCGCAAGCCGGCGAAGCGATCGTGCAAACCTATTCCCCCGAGCACCCCGCCATCGCCGCGCTCGCCGAGGGCGATGCGCAACGCTTCATCGACGAAGGGCTGCGCGAGCGCGAGGAGCTCGGCTTTCCGCCGGCACGACGCATGCTCTATTTGGGAGTGATCGGGCTCGATAAGGAGCGCACGCACGCCCTCGCGACCCATTATGCCACGGTGCTGCGCGAACGCACGAGCATCGACGTACGCGGCCCGGCACCCTACCCGATCGCGCGATTGAACGACCGTTGGCGCTTTCGCATCGCCCTGCTCGCCGATTCCGGGCCGTTGTTACGCAACGCCGTGCGCGACCTGATTCTCCCGATCGCGCGCGAAGATCGCTCGACGCATCTCGTCACCGTCGTCGACGCCTAAGCGGAGCGCGACCGCGCGAATTACCGTAACCGGCCGAGGTTTTCGCTCGCGAGCAACGGCGATGACGGCACGAGCAACTGCGAGAGCAGCAGGCCGGCGACGAGCAGGATGGCGGCGATCGCGGCGTTGGCGGCGGAGGTGACGGCGACGTTCACTTGGCTGCGAAACGCGAAGAGCACGCTCTCGTAGCTGATGCTTCCCGGCACGAGCACTAAGAGTGCAGGCACGAGCATGATCGGTTGCGGGACGCGCAGCAAGCGTGCGGCGACGCTGGCGACGATGCCGCAGACGAAGGCCGCGATGAACGGCGCGATCGGATGGAGCGGCGAGAGCGCGAGCACGTGCGAGATTAACAGCGCGACGGCACAGGCGGCGAAGACCCAGGCAAAGTCTTTAATGCGCGCATCGAGATCGATCGCGAGCCCGATCGACATGAGGGCGGCGGCGATAAACCAGGTGTAGCCGGGAACCGGTTCGGTGGCGACGTTGCC
>JABEUW010000121.1 GCA_013043945.1 Vulcanimicrobiota bacterium
AACGAATGTATCGCACGAGTACGCGAGCGCGCGAAGTATGTCGTCATCGGCAACCACGATCTCGCGGTGCTCAACGGCTTTGGGGTAGAGCGATTTAATGACGCGGCACGCTCGGCGGTAGCATGGACGCGCGAGGTGCTCGACCCGGTTCACCTCGAGTGGATCGATACGCTCGCCTACGAATTACGGCTTCCCGAGATGTTGTTCGTGCACGGGGCCCCCGTCGATTACTTCGAATATATTCTTGACGTGCGCGAAGCGGCGACGGCGTTCGCCGCAACCGACGCGCCCGTCGTTTTCATCGGCCACACGCACATCCCGGAATTGTGGAGTCTCGATGCGGAGGGTGCCTACGGCCACGCGCACGTGCAGCACGGCGGAACCCATCGGCTCGACGTTGTCGGCGGTAATCGATACATCGTCGATGTCGGAAGTGTCGGGCAGCCGCGCGATCTCAATCCCGAGGGCTCGATTGCGATATACGACGACGTTCGGAGCGAAGTCGAGTGGGTGCGATTCGAATACGATATTGGAGCGACCCAGGCCAAAATTCGCGCCGCCGGTCTGCCGGGGTATCTCGCGATGCGTTTAGGTTCGGGGCGTTGAGCGGCATGCCGGTCGACGACGGGCGTTGCTTTGCGTGTGGGCCGGAGAGCGAGATCGGCCTGCGCATGCGGTTCGAGCGCAGCGGTGACGGCGTGGTCGCGCACCTTCGATTGCGTCCGGAGTTTCAAGGCTGGAAGGGTATCGCGCACGGCGGCATCGCGATTGCGTTGCTCGACGAGGCGATGGCTCACGCCGCGGGGGCTGCGGGGCATCGCGGCGTTACGGCCTCGCTCGACGCTCGTTTTCGCAAACCCGTGCCGTTAGACGAACCGCTCGTCGTTTTCGGCCGCGTCACGGCGCAACGACGAAACGTTCTCTCGCTCGAGGGGCGCGTGAGCGACGAAGCCGGGCAAACGCTCGTCGAGGGCACCGCACGCTTCGTTTCGCGCGGAGCGCTCGACGCAATCGAGGACCACCGCAACCCCAATACCGGCGCGTCGGTTCGCTGAGATGGCGAAAATGAAGCAGCAGCGTCTCGCGGAGGCGCAAGAGACGCGCAGCGCGCGCACGCCGAGTATCGATAATCGCCGGGCGCGTCACGATTATGCAATTCTCGAATCGTTCGAGGCAGGTATCGCGCTTACCGGTACGGAGGTGAAATCGATTCGCGCCGGCGGCGCGAGCATCGCCGAGAGTTACGCGCGCATTCGCGAAGGAGAGCTCTGGCTGCTGAGCATGCACGTGCCCTCCTATCGCGAAGGGACGTTTTCGAACGTCGATCCTAAACGCCCTCGCAAGTTGCTCGTTCATCGCGAACAGATCGCGCGCCTAAAATCTGCGCTGGAAGAGAAGGGGCTGACGCTCATTCCCTTGCGACTCTATTTCACGCGCGGAAAAGTCAAGATTGAATTGGGGCTCGCGCGTGGGAAAAAAATGTGGGATAAACGCGCGGATCTCGTCAAGCGCGAGAGCGCACGCGAGACGGAGCGCGAGCTCGCCCGCCGATGAGGGGCGCGCACCCGGAGAGAGATCTCGAAACGGCGGTGTTGCGCGAACGTGCGCTGTTGTTCGGGCGACGGCTCACCGTTGCGTGCAGCGGTGGTGCCGACTCCGTCGCGCTCGTCGCCCTCGTATCGTCGCTCTCCGAGCGGTTGGAATTACAACTCCGTCTCGCCTACGTTCATCACCCATTGCGCCGGTCGGCCTGGCAGGATGAATGCGTGGTGTTACGCATAGCCGCCAGCTTCGGGCTGCCGGTCGATACGCTCCCGATCGATCCCGATAGCACCGATGAAGCGACCTTGCGCGAGCGTCGCTACGGTGCGCTCGCCGAGCACGCGCGAACGTGGGGAAACGACGCCGTCGTGACGGCGCATCACGCGCAGGACCAGAGCGAGAGCGTCCTGCTCGCACTCTTCCGCGGTGCCGGCGAACGCGGCCTCGGAGGAATGCGCGTGCGTCGAACGCTTGCTGAGGGGGTGGACTTGCTGAGGCCGCTGCTTGCCATCGATGGGGAGGCGCTTCACGCGTACTGCCACGCGCGAGCGTTGCCCTACGCCGTCGATCCCAGCAACGCCTCGCTCGACGTGCGGCGTAACGCCGTGCGCGACGCGCTCGACGCATTGCGCCCCCGCTTCCCCGGGCTCGACCGGGCGGTCGCTCGCGCCGCGACGATCGCCGGAAACGCCTCCGAGAACGAGGAGGCCGACCGCGGGGCAGCGCGGCGTTGGCTCTCGGGTGCCTTAGCTCGGCGCTTCGGCCGCGAATCGAGCGAGTTCGAGCGGGTCGAAGCCCTCCTTGCCGCGATCGAAGGCGGGGCAAGCGGGCGCTATGCGCTCGGAGGCGGGGCGAGCGTGCTTCTGCGCGACGGGAAACCCGTGAACGAATGACCGAGTATCGGGACTCGATCGCCGAGGTGATATTCGACGAAAGTCGCATTTCGTCGGCGATCGACGCGATGGCGGCGGCGATTGCGCGCGACTTTTCCGGGGAACCAATATTGGTCGTCGGGGTGTTGAAAGGGGCACTCTTCGTTTTTACCGATTTGGTCCGCGCGATTGCACGGCAACCGAACGGACCGAGCGATCTGAGCGTTGAGACGATATGGGCTTCAAGTTACGGAAATGCGACGAGGTCGAGCGGGGAGGTTCATCTACGCGAGGACGTCACCGGCTCGATTCGGGGGCGGAACGTGCTCTTGGTGGACGATATCGTCGATAACGGTTTAACGATGCAGTATTTGCGCGAGCTGCTCGTTCAAAGGGCGCCGGCCCGGCTGCGCACCGCAGCCCTCTTAGAGAAGCCCGAGCGCCGTCTCGTCAACGTTCGGCTCGACTACGTCGGCCTGCGTTGCCCCAACGCCTTTGTCGTAGGTTACGGCCTCGACTATCGGGAA
>JABEUW010000122.1 GCA_013043945.1 Vulcanimicrobiota bacterium
GGACAGGTCGTCAAGGCCGTTATCGTCCGTACCTCGGCACCGATGCGTCGCCCCGACGGTTCGACCGTGCGCTGCGACGATAACGCCTGCGTCATTATCAAGGGCGAAAAAGACAACCTCGATCCGCGCGGCACGCGCGTCTTCGGGCCGGTGATGCGCGAGTTGCGCGATCGCGGGTTCCTGAAGATCGCGTCGCTCGCTCCGGAGGTACTCTAAGAGAGCTATGGCCGATAAAGCGAATATCATTAAAGGCGACACGGTTTTCGTGCGCCGCGGACGCGACAAAGGTAAGCGTGGAACGGTCAAAGCCGTTTTCCCCGCCGCCGGCACGGCGACCGTGGAAGGCATCAACATCGTCAAACGCCACACGAAGCCCCAACAAGAACAGCAACAGAATATGGGCGGAGCCATCCCCAACGGCGGCATCATCGAGAAGGAGGCTCCGTTGCCTCTCTCTACGCTGATGTACGTCTGCGAGAAGTGCAAGGCGCCGACTCGTATTCGCCACGGCCGTAACCCCGACGGTCGCGCGGCGCGTCTCTGCGCCAAGTGCGGCGAACCGGCGCGCGAATCGGTCAAGGGAGCGTAAGAGATGAATCGTCTTCGTGAAAAATATGAATCGGCGGTCCGTTCGATGCTGACCGAGAAGTTCGGCTATTCGAATGCCATGCAGGTTCCGAAGCTCGAAAAAGTCGTCATCAACATGAGCGTCGGCGATGCCATCAGCAATGCCAAGGCACTCGATGTGGCGGTCGCCGAGATGGTCGCGATTGCGGGGCAAAAGCCCGTAATCACCAAGGCCAAGAAGTCGATCGCCGCCTTTAAGCTTCGCGAAGGCATGAATGTCGGCGCGAAAGTCACGCTACGGGGCGACCGCATGTACGTCTTCCTCGATAAGCTCTTCAACGTCGTTCTGCCGCGTATCCGCGATTTTCGCGGGCTGCCGGCGAAATCGTTCGACGGGCGCGGCAACTATAATCTCGGTCTGAAAGAGCAGATCGTGTTTCCTGAAATTAACTTCGATAAAGTCGATAAAATGCGCGGCATGGATATCACCATCGTGACGACAGCGAAAAACGATGAGGAGGCGAGCGCCTTTCTCACTGCGATGGGATTGCCGATCCAGAAGGGACGCAACTAATGGCGAAGACCTCGATGATCGTCAAATCGGAACGCAAGTCGAAATTCACGGTGCGCGCGCACAACCGTTGCAAACTCTGCGGACGCCCTCGTGGCTTTCTGCGGAAGTTTGCGCTCTGCCGCATTTGTTTCCGCGAACTCGCGCACCGTGGCGTCGTTCCCGGCGTAACGAAGGCTTCGTGGTAGGGAAAGGAACGTAAAATGTCAGTAACAACCGATCCCGTTGCCGATCTCCTTACCCGTATCCGCAACGCCAACACCGCAAATCACCCGGCCGTCGACGTTCCCGCATCGCGCGTGAAAGCGGCGATCGCGGAGATTCTGAAGGAGGAGGGCTTTATCGACGGCGTCGAGCGGCTCGCCGACGGGCCTCAGGGTACGCTGCGCATCAAGTTGCGCTACGGCCCCGAGAAAGAGAAAGTCATTACCGGCTTGCGGCGCATCTCGCGCCCCGGCCTGCGCGTCTATACCGGAAAAGGCGAGATCCCTCGGGTTCTCGGCGGACTCGGCATTGTCATTATCTCCACGTCGCGGGGCATCATGTCCGGCAAACGGGCCAAAAAGCTCGGAGTCGGCGGCGAAGTCCTGGCGTACGTCTGGTAAGTAGGAACGAATAGTATGTCGCGAATTGGAAAATTACCGGTCAGCGTTCCCTCGGGCGTCGAAGTGAAACTCGGCGAACGCGAGGTGTTCGTCAAAGGGCCGAAGGGTGAATTGCAACAGCACATCCTGACCGACGTCGTGAGCGTGAAGCTCGAAGACGGCCGCGTGCTCGTCGAGCGCAAAGGCGATGGGAAACCGCATCGCAGCGCGCACGGACTCACGCGAACGTTGATCGCCAACATGATCGAAGGCGTCAGCAAAGGCTTCCGCAAGAGCCTGGAGATTCAGGGCGTCGGTTATCGTGCCGCCAAGGCGGGCGAGAACCTCAATCTGACGTTGGGCTATTCGCATCCGGTCGTGTACGCCGCTCCCGCGGGCATCACGCTCTCGGTCGAGGGGCAGAACAAAGTACACGTCGACGGCATCGATAAACAAAAAGTAGGGCAGGTCGCCGCCGAGATCCGCGGTCTCCGCCCGCCGGAGCCCTATAAGGGCAAGGGCGTTCGCTACGAAGGCGAACGGATCAAGAAGAAACTCGGTAAGGCCGGGAAGGCAGGGAAGAAGTAATGGCGCGTAATTCTAAAAACGACTCACGCCGCGCGCGCCACGTGCGCCTGCGTAAGCGCGTATCGGGCACGGCCGAACGGCCGCGCCTGATGGTGCGCCGTACCCTGCACCACATCTACGCCGTCATCGTCGACGACGCGCAGGGGCATACGCTTGTCGCCTCTTCGACGCGCGAGAAATCGCTCGCCGAGGGCTTGGAATCGACGACGAATATCGACGCGGCGAGCCGCGTCGGCTCCTCCATCGCCGCAAAGGCAAAAGCGGCGGGCATCGGCGCGGTCGTCTTCGATCGCGGCGGCTACCAATATCACGGTCGCGTTGCGGCGCTCGCGCAGGCAGCGCGCGAAGCCGGTCTGGAGTTTTAATCGATGAACTATCGTAACAATCCGCGCGACCGCGACAACGGCGGTTTCGAAGAGACGGTCGTCCGCGTCAACCGCGTCGCGAAGGTCGTCAAGGGCGGTAAGCGGTTCAGCTTCAGCGCGCTCGTCGTCGTCGGCGATCGTAAGGGGAAGGTCGGCTATGCCACCGGCAAGGCCGGCGAAGTTCCCGAAGCGATCCGCAAAGCGGTCGAACGTGCGAAGAAGAACCTCATCACCGTGCCGATGGTCGAGCAGACGATTCCGCACGAAGTAACCTATCAGATCGGCGCCGCTCGCGTCATGCTCAAGCCCGCAGCACCCGGCACCGGCGTTATCGCCGGCGGCTCGATGCGCGCGGTGCTCGAACTCGCGGGCATTCACGACATCCTCACCAAGTGTTTGGGAACGACCAACCCGATCAACGTCGTGATGGCTACCGTCGACGCGCTTCGTTCGCTCAAGACTGCGGAAAAGACCGCGGCGCTGCGTGGCAAGACCGTCAAGGAGATATTTGCAGCATAATGGCTACCAAGAAAAAAGCCGCCGCGCCGAAAGAGCGCGTCGCGCAGATGAAACTCGGCTCGCTCGCTCCGGCGAAGGGTAGCCGTCCCAAACGCGTTCGCATCGGGCGCGGACATGGTTCGGGCATGGTGAAGACCGGTGGCGAAGGCGGCAAGGGCCAGACGGTTCGTTCCGGCGGCGGTAAGGGCCCGGCCTTCGAAGGCGGACAGACGCCCTGGGCGCGTCGCCTACCGCATCGTCGCGGCTATTCGCAGAAGGCTCGCGATATCGGGCATTTCCGTGCCAGCTTCGCGGTGATTAATCTGCATCGTCTCGCCGACTGGGACGTCGCGGTCGAGGTCTCTCCCGAGACGCTCAAGGCGCGCGGTCTCCTCAGCGATCTTCGCGACGGCGTGAAGGTGCTCGGCGCGGTGAAAGCCGACAAGACGCTGCCCACGGGGCTGCGTTTCCGCGACATCGTATTTTCAGCCACGGCGCGCGAAGCGCTCGTCGCTGCCGGCGCCGTGCTGGAGTAGCCGAGACCGATGTTCGATAACCTGCGCGCGGCGTTGCTCGTACCCGATATCCGCAAACGCATCGGCTACGTGCTGTTCGCGTTCACGTGGTTCGTGTTCATGATTCACGTTCAGCTGCCCAACGTCAACGAACA
>JABEUW010000123.1 GCA_013043945.1 Vulcanimicrobiota bacterium
ACCGGGTGCAGCGCCACGGTAATCAATCCCGTCGGCCCGACGATCGGCGTGATATCCAAGCTCACCCCGGTGTTAAACGTTTGCAACTGCTGCGTCACCGGCGTGCCGATCGAGCCGGAGGTTTGCGTTAAAATCGAAATCTGATCCCCGGCATGAATGCTCGCCGTCCGGCCGGAGAGCGTTGCAATCCGCGGATCGGCGAGCACGCGGGCGTTGCCATCTTGCACGAGTGCATTAAGCGTCGCGGTAAATTGCAGCGGCGTGCGCGTGAGCGCTTGCACGCCGCCGAGGCGCCCGGGCTGCCCCGTCGTGGGGTCGCTCGGCGGCGTCATCTCGGTGTAGGTGCTAAAGACCGCAGGTGAGATCGTCAACCCTAAATTGCGCGCGACGTTCTCATCGACTTCCAGCACCTCGGTATCCAACTCCACCAGCGGCTTGGGGGCATCGAGTTTCGCAATCAATGATTTCGCCATCGCGATACTCGACGGGTCGCCGGTGAGCACGATTTGATTGGAGTTCTGCGGCACCGCGAGGTGCAGATCGGGTGCGAGCGTTCCCAGTGCCTGCTGCACCGCCGACGCGATATCGCTCGCTGAAGTTGAGGGAGCATCGTTGAGCCCCGGCATCGCGGCATCCAACGTTACGACCGCGACGTTACCGCCGCCGTAGGCAGGCGTTGCGCCCCGTAAACCGGGCGCGCCGAAGCCGCCGGAGGTTTGCCCGTCAAGCTGTGCGATGCCCGTAGCGATTCGCTGCTGATCCTGCGCGCTCGCAGTGACCGAGAGCGCATTGAGCGATGCATCGACGACGACACGCGCGTGGGGGAACGCTTGACGCACCAACGCGCCGACCGAGGAAGCCGCGACGGCATGGAGCCGATAGATCTGCGTGTAGCGCGTCATCCCCGCCGGGCGGTCGAGCTGATGCGCGAGTGCCTGCGCAGCAGAGATATCCTCCGGAGCACCGCGCAGCAGAATCGAACCGCCGGAGACGAGCGCGCGAACGCGCGGATAGGCCCGCTCGACCGCACGCGCAACGTCACGCGGATTTGCTGCCAACACGCGCACTGCAGTCGCAGCAACCGGCGCAGGCGCGGGCGTCGCCGCAACGCTATCGAGGCCGTGGAGCACCGACTCCACCTCGGTGAGCGCATGCGGATCGGCGCGAACCAACAACTTTTTTGCACCCGCAACCGCAATCGATGCATGCGGAAAGACCCGGCGCAATTGCGCGGCGACCGTTGCGGCGCGGCCGTGGTCGAGCGGCAGCACCTCGGCACGCACCGCACGCGGATCGCGTACGTCGATTCCGGAAATGACCGCACGCATCGCATCGAGATCGCGCGCGTCGGCAACAACGACAACCGCGTTGGCAGCGCTATCGACGCGCACCCGCGCATGCGGATACAATCCATGTAACACCGCGGCGGCACGGGATGCGGAGATCGCGTGCAACGCAAAGACCACCGCCTGCGATTGCACGCGCGGCTGCGATTGCACGCGCGGCTGCGCAGCCCTCGAGGGCGGCACCGCAACCAACGCCAAAAACAGAGCGCCGCAGCTGACTGCGGCGCCGATACGAGAAAACCACGAGCCGGCACGCAAAAAGCGCCGGCGAGAAATTCGCTCCATTGGCGGGGCGCAACTTAGCGCTCCCCGCGGCGAGCACCTTTACGCTACCTGAACATTAAGCTGTTCCGACTTTTGGCGCACCCGCGCTCCTAGACCGCGGCCGCCCTATGTGGTATGCTACCCTGCGTTCCCGCACGCGCGCTTTTTCCGTTTCAACCTAAGGAGTTTTCGTAGTGCCCAACATCAAGGCGGCCGAGAAGTGGACCCGACAGTCGGCGACCCGCACGACGCGTAATAAAGACACCAAGACCCGCCTGAAGAGCGCCTATAAGAAGGCTGTGGCGACGAAGGACGAGGCGCTCACCAGAGAGGTCGAGGGCGAGTTCGATCGCGCGGCCAAGCGCGGCATCATCCACCCCAATAAGGCTGCCCGCAAGAAATCGCGGCTCGCGAAGGCCGTGAAGGCCGCTGCCGTGGCGCCCGTCAAGGCGACGAAAGCGAAGGCAAAGCCCGCCAAGAGCACGGCCGCCAAGCGCGCCGCCGCAGCGAAGAGCAAAGCCGCGAACGCCTAACCGGCGCGACGCAGCTTTATCGTGTCGCGACGAATCGATCTCACTCCGCCGGAGGATCGTCGCGACGCGATCCCCGACGACCCTCGAGCGATCTTCCTCACCACGATGGCGCGCGAATTACACCGCGCCGGGGTCGCTACGGATATCCTCGAAAGCACCGTCGGAGGCATCGCCCATGCGATCGGCCTCCCGGTGCAAATTTTTGCCCTCCCCACCTATATCACGCTGGCGATCGGTTCGAACCTCCACCAACACGTGGTGATGCTGCGCGTCGCACCGGGCACCGTCGATCTGCGCAAAATCGCGATTCTCAACCTGATCTTCGACGATCTCGTCGCCGGGAAAATCGATTTCGCCAAAGCGAGCATCCTGCTCTCCGAAATCGATAAGCGCTGGCCGCGCCATCGCGCGCGCTACGATGTTCCCGCGCTCGCAATGGTCGCGCTCGGCGTCGCGGTGCTGCTCGGCGGCGGCGTGCGCGAAATGATCGTCGCGACCGTTATCGGCGCGTGCGTCGGCGCGATCTCCGCGCTCGGGCGACGCGTTGCGCTTGTCGGCCGCCTCTTCGAGGTGATCGCCGCGTTCGTCAGCACGCTCATCGTCGCGCTCGGCACCCACCTGCTCGGCCCGACCAACGTCCTCATCGCCATCGTCGCGGGCGTCGTCGTCCTTCTGCCGGGGTACTCGTTAACGCTCGCGCTCTACGAACTCGCCAACGCGAACCTCGTCGCAGGCACCGCGCGTCTGGGGAAAGTGCTCTCGACGCTGCTCGCACTCGCCTGCGGCGCGTTGCTCGGTTTCGCCGTCGTCGGCCCGTCGCTGCTCAACACCGGCAA
>JABEUW010000124.1 GCA_013043945.1 Vulcanimicrobiota bacterium
GAAGACGACGCGCTGACCTCCCGCGACCGCCGCACGCTGGTGCAGCGTCCGGTCGCCCGCACCGCGGGCGATACCGACGAGGGCGGTGCCGAGCATCGCCGCGAGGGCGAGGGAGCGTAGGAGCATACTGTGATTGGGCGTTGCGGTAGCGTTCATGTTTCAACCTCCGCTTACTCTACGCGGGGGCCGCTCGAAAGTTTCAGGGGCTTGGGTAGGGCGATCCGGACTGAAACTTTTTCTTGCCGCCTCCGCTACCTATCTCCATCTCCGCTACGGCTGGAAGGATGCCATGAAGTCACTTTTCTTCGCCCTCGCACTCGTCGGCTTCGCCACCACCCCGGCGCTCGCGATCGTTCCATCGCCAGCACCCTCGCCCATCGCTACGTTCGATGTTGGCTCGCTGCACGTGCAAAAATTCGGCGGCGGGCCGAAAACGTTGATCTTCATTCCGGGGTTGACGTGCGGTCCATGGGAATGGAGCGGAGAGATCGCGCACTTTTCCTCGCAGTACACGATCTATGCCTTGACACTTCCGGGCTTCGACGGGCAGGCTCCGATCTCGGGAGCACTCTTCAAAACGACGACCGCCGATTTCTGGAAGCTGCTCGCGCGCAGGCACATCGTAAAGCCGGTGGTTATCGGGCACAGCCTCGGCGGCACGATGGGGTTTATGCTCGCGACGCAGCATCCCCACCGGCTCGGCGGCGTCATTGCGCTCGACGGCCTGCCGATACTTCCCGGATTTAACTTTATGCCGATCGCTCAGCGCCAAGCGATAGCCGCTCAAACGGCCGCGCAGCTTGCAAAAGAGACGCACGCGCAGTTTGCAAAATACGAGCGGACGACGGTCGTGCCGGCGTTGGTAACGTCCCCGGCAGACGCAAATGTCATCGCGACTCTCGTGAGCAAGAGCGATCCCGCCGAATCGGGACGATGGCTTGCGGAAGATATGACGCTCGATCTACGGCCGCAACTTCATAAGGCGGTCGTACCGATTCTCCTCATCGCACCATTCGACGCCGCGGTCGACGGACGATTCCACATGAAAACGCCAGCTCAGAAACGTGCATTTTATCAAACGCTCGTCGCCGGCGCCCCGAATCTGCAAATCGACACCATCGATCGTTCGCGTCATTTTGCGATGTACGACCGGCCACACGCGGTCACCGCGGACATCACGCAATTCCTTGCAAAAATATTGCGCTGATGCTGCAGGCGGCTCCTATTTTACGGGCTCGTCTGCACCTCGATGCGCCCCGAGAGCGATTGCAGCTCCAGCCGCCCCTCGTCGAAGCCCGAATCGAGCGGATTGAGCACGTTCCCTTCCAGCGAACGTGCGTGCACTCGTCCGCGGAAGCCCGGCGGTACCGAGAGCACGATGGCGCCGCTCTCGGTGCGCACGCGAACGTTGGGCCAGATTCCGGGAAGCAGCGTAACGCTCACGCTGCCCGCAACCGTCATCGCGTCGAGTTTCGAACAGCCGGCAACGCCGAGCTCCATCGAGGCGACGTCAAACGTGCAAGCACCGCGAAGACCGCTGACCTCGTATGCACCGCTGATGCCGGTCGCATCGAGCGATGCAGCGATCGGCAGATATAAGCGTGCGCGAAGATAGGCATGTGCGCGATCGCGCGATGCATAGCGATCGTCGACGCCGAGCCAAAAATGCGGCGATCGCGGTGAGCCCGTAACGTGCAGATGAACGAGCAACGCCTTCGGTCCCCAAAGCACACCTTCAAGCCGCGCGTTGTTCTGCGCGCTTGCGATCACGTGGATGTAGCACGCGACGAAGCCACGCCCGCAACTCACCCGCACCGCTGCGTTGGGGCGCACGATCATCGATCCGTGCACCGGGTAGCTCTTCGGCGATGCCGGCCCGGCAGGCTTCGCCGGGGGTGGGTGCACGCCGTGGAGCATCAGGAAGTTCTCGAGCCGCCGCAAGAGGCTCGGCGGGTGCGTCGGCGACGGGCTCGGCGTCGGCGCCGAGGCGAAGCCTACCAGGAGCAGCGCGAAGACGAGCGCAAAGCGGCGGTGAACCATGCGATCCTCTTCGCGGCGCGGATGCCGCACCTTTGCCGAAGCCGCCCTGCTCGCCGCGGCTTTTTTCTGCGCATCGCTCGCCCCCGCCGCGGCAGCGACGCTCGGCGTCGTACGCGAGGCACGCATCGACCGCATCGTTGCCTATGTGATGCACGATCGCTCGATACCGGGGCTCGCGCTCGGAATCGCACGAGAAGGCCGCCCGCTCTACATGCGCGGCTACGGCGTCATGAGGCCCGGCGGCCGCGCGCGCGTCCGTTCGACGACGATCTTTTCGATCGGTTCGCTGACGAAATCGTTTACTTCGGCTGCAACGCTGTTGGCGATTCGCTCCGGAGCGCTCGCCTTCTCAACACCGCTCCTCGGCGATCCCGCAGCGAACGTGCGCGATGCGTTAGCGATGGCGGCGGGAATCGCCGATTACGCAAATCTTCCCGGTTTTTCTTCGGAGCGGCGCGAGCCGATCGCCCCGCTCGCTCTCTACGATGCGGCGTTGCGCGCCCCGCGCGCGTTTTCCGCCGGAGCGCGCGGCGGCTATTCAAATAGCGATTACCTCGCACTCGCGCTGACCCTGCAGAACGTCGAGCATCGCCCGTACGAGCGGATACTCCAGCGAACGCTCCTCGCACTGCTCCATTTACGCGCGACCGCCGTCGCCTGGCCCGCGTTCGCACCGCCGGCAACCTACGCCCGTGGGAACGTACCGGCGGGATCGCCGACGTTAGGATTCGGCGTCGCCGATCTCGCCTCGAACGTCCCCGATCTGCTTCGCTGGTACGCCGCCTTTTTCGGCGGCAAGATTCTTTCGCGCGATTGGCTCGCGGCGACGCTGCCGCCGGTCGCGCTTCCCGGCGGTGGTGAGAGCGCGTACGGCGACGGCTTGGTTGCCGCGCGTTTTTTCGGTCGCTCGGTTTGGCTGGTTCGCGGCTACGTTGCGGGGTATTCGAGCATCGCCGTGCATCTCCGACGCGACCGTCTCGACCTCGTCATCCTCACCAACGCCGACCGCGTCGATCTTACGCCGCTGGCGCGGAGCATCGTCGCACGCGCGCTCGATATTCGCGATCCGCTACGGTGAGAGCGTGTAAGGCACTCGCCTGGGCGCTCGTCGTCGCGCTCGCATGCGGGCTCGCTCCACGCCCCGTTCGCGCCTGGCAATTAATCGTTCCGCTCACCGGACATCGGCACAAAACGATCGACCCGCGGACGCTCTTCCACACCTTGCTAACCGATTTTTTCCCACAGCCCGATGGAACGACCTACGTTCAGACCGGCGATATTCCGGCGATGTGGTTGCGCGATTCGGCGGCGCAGACGATTCCGTATATTCCCTTCGTTCGTTACTATCAACCGGTGGCGCGCCGCGTCCGCGGCGCGATCGCGCGCGAAGCGCTCGATATCGATACCGACCCCTACGCCAACGCATTTCAAGCCGATTTTCACATTTGGGAACGCAAGTGGGAGATCGACTCGCTCGCATGGCCGGTGCTCTTGGCATGGACCTACTACAACGAAACGCACGATCGCAGTATTTTTTCGCCGGCGCTCCACCGCGCGTTCGCGACGATCGTCGCGACCTATGCATGCGAACGCAAGCACGCCACCTGTAGCACCTATCGCTATCCGTATGCGACGTGGACGCACCCCGCGTACAACCCCAACGCCGGCATGATTTGGAGCGCCTTTCGCCCATCGGACGATCCGGTCGTCTATCGGTACAATATTCCGCAAAACGCGCTCGCCGTTATCGCCCTCGAAGAGCTCGCCTCGCTCGCGCGGAGCGGTTGGCAGGATAAGGCCCTGGCGAGCCGTGCGATCGCGCTCGCGGAGCGCGTCTATACGGGGATCGAACGCTACGGTATCGTCGAGGATCCGCGCACGGGACGACGCATCTACGCCTACGAAGTCGACGGCCTCGGCCATGCAAAACTCATGGACGACGCGAATATGCCGAGCTTACTCGCGCTTCCCTATATCGGCTGGTGCGCTACCGACGACCCGCTCTACGTTCGCACGCGTAATTTCGTTCTAAGTTCGAGCAACCCATATTATTTCTCCGGGCTCTATGCCGCCGGTGTCGGGAGTCCGCATACGCCGTACGGCAACGTGTGGCCGCTCTCTATTATCACGCGCGCACTCACCTCCACTTCATCGCCGGAGGTCGCCGAGGCGATTACCGAACTAGCGGAGACCGACGGCAACGCCGGGCTGATACACGAAAGCTTCTACGTCAACGGGTGGTGGCGCTACACGCGCGCCGATTTCGGTTGGGCGAACGCACTCTATGCCGAGCTCCTCTTTCGTTCGATCGCAACCTTTCGCCAACCGCCGATGCTGCCGTTCGGTACGCTCGTCGGGCGCAGACGCATTACCGAGACACCAACCCTCGTTGCGCCGATCGTTCAGTTCGAAAATAGCGGAACGATATTTGCCGCGCTCGCTGCGGTCCTTAAAGAACGTCGCGCGAGCGACCAATAGCGCGAAAAACGCCGGAGATCGACCTCTTCGTCGAGCGTGACGAAGGGATCGTCGGGAACGGGCACCACCTCGATGTGCTCGCCGAGCATCCGGAATCGTCGCCGCAGAGTGGGGTCGGAGCTCTCGGTAACGATCGCCGCATCGGCGCCGACCTCGCGCGCAAAGCGCAGGCTCTCCTCCACGAAATCGCCGACGCGATACTCTGCCTGCATCGAACCGAGCGCCGCGTAAACGATCGTTCGACCGACGTGATTCACCGAGGCTTCGTCGTAGAGCGCGGCATCGTTGACGAAGAGCGCCGGTGCGTCGGGAGCGAAGCGCGCCGCCGGATGCGTCGGGCGCATCGCATCGTAATGGTGCAACACGATCGCCCGTTCCGGCCGTTTGCCGGGCACCGCCGGTCGATCCGCGGGAGCGCGCAGCTCCGGTTGCGGCCCGAGGTCGCCTTTTTTATGCGGGAATAACGCCTGCGATATCGCGTCGTACTCCCCTTCGAAGGGGCAGCCGGCGCTCCGTTTGGGGCACGAGGAGCAAAAGCGTCCCGCCGAATAGCGTTCGAGGTTCGCGCGATTAAAGATATAGGGTGCGTCGGAGAAGGTCGATGCGACCCATTGCCACGAGAGATCGTTCGACGCGGAGTCGCCGTCGATCAAATAGTCGAGGAAAAAGCGCGCACCGCTCTCCCACGCTATTTTCCGCCAGTGGACGAGATAGGCGGCAAACCAGAGGCGCGCATGATTGTGCAGGTAGCCCGTTTCGCGTAATTCGTTGGCAAACGCGTCGATGCACGCGAGCCCGCTCGCCCCTGCAACGATATCGTCGGGAAGCGTGCGCTCGTACGCATCGGCGCCCCATCCGCTCTTCGCGGGTTCGATCGCACTTCGAATTCCCTCCCCCAGCAATGCAAGCACGCGACGGTAATAATCGTGCCAGGCTAATTCGCTGAGGAATTTCTCGCGCGAGGCGAGATCGCAATCGGCGCTCCACGCACGGTCGCGCGCCTCGGCGAGCGAGAGAATCCCGAAGCGCAGGTATGCCGAGAGATGCGTGACGTTCCCGTCGAGGTACGACCTTCGTTGGGCATAGCCGCCCAAATCGAGCGATTCGAGTCGTTGCAACGCTTCCTCACGGAGCTTCATAGGCCGCTACAACCGCGCTTGAGCTGAACTCGTTGCAAGCGGAACCGGCGACCGTCATCGCCAAGACTCACGGGCTATGAGTCAAGGCTACTATCGCTATCCCAGCATCGCGGGAGATCTGCTCGTCTTCGTCTGCGAGGACGACCTTTGGAGCGTCGACGTCGGAGGTGGAGCCGCGCGCCGCCTGACGACCGGATTCGGATCGGCGACCTTTCCGCGCCTCTCGCCCGACGCTCGTTCGATCGCGTTCATCTCCAACGACGACGGGAACCCCGAGCTCTACGTGATGCCCGCCGAGGGCGGCGCGCCCAAACGCCTGAGCTTTCTCGGCGCGACGCTCGCATCGATATCGGGCTGGAGCCACGATGGTAGCGAAATTTTCTTCTCCGCAAACCCATCGGCATGGTACGAGCGCGAGATGCGTGCCTTCGCAATCTCCGCCGCCGGAGGAAGCCCGCGCGAACTCGGGCTCGGCCACGTGCGCGCGCTCTCGCGCGATGCGAACGGCCGCACCGCACTCGGGCGGAACGCCGACGATCCCGCGCGTTGGAAGCGCTATCGCGGCGGCACCGCCGGTGAGATCTGGGTCGATATCGCCGGCAGTGGGGATTTCGAACGCCTTCCGCTTCCCGACGGCAATCCCGTCTGGCCGATGTGGATCGGCGAGCGCATCTACCTGTTGACCGACCACGAAGGGATCGGAAAGATCTATTCCTGCGCCCCCGACGGGAGCGATCTCCGCGCCGAAAGCAACGAGTCGGAGTACTACGCGCGTTTCCCCTCCACCGACGGCCGACGTATCGTGTACGGCGCCGGGGGCCGCATCGCGCTCTTCGATATCGCCGAGCGAACGACGCGCACGATCGAGATCGCCACGCATTCCTCCGCTCCGCAAACCGTCCGTCGTTTCGACGACGCATCGGAGATGCTCGAGGATTTCGAGAGCTCTCCGGCCGGCACGCACCTCGCCTTCGTATCGCGCGGGCAAGCCTTCTCGATGCCGCTCTTCGAAGGCCCGGTCGTCCGCTACGGCGAGGGAAGCCGCTCGCGGATCCGGCTCGTGCGCTGGATGCGTGACGGGAAACACCTCGTCGGCGTCACCGACCGCAAAGGCTACGAGCAGATCGCTCGCTGGAGCGCCGGCGAGAACGGCGAGCCGAAAGTGCTCACCGTCGGCGATATCGGGCGACCGATCGAACTCGAACTCTCGCCGAACGGCGAAACGCTCGCGTTTTCGAACCACCGCCACGAACTCTGCATCCTCGATCTTGCAGAGAATAGCATCCGCACGCTCGACCGCAGCCCCGGGCGCCCGATCTCGGGTATCGCCTATTCACCCGACGGGCGATTCATCGCCTACTCTTGGTCGCCGAATTCGAACTCGTCGATCTTGCGCGTCGTAAAGGTAAAATCGGGAAAGATTCACGACGTAACGACCGCGCTGCGCGTCGATCGATCGCCGCAGTGGGATCCCGACGGCAAATATCTCTACTGCATCGCATCGCGCGATTTTCGTCCGCTCTACGACGCGCTGCAATTCGATCTCGGCTTCCCACAGGCGGAGCGCCCGTACGCGATTACCTTGCGCACCGACGTGCCCTCGCCGTTCGTACCCAAACCGAAACCACTCCATCGCGACCACCACGACCATCACGACGACGAGCGCGAGAAAAAGGACGAGAAGCCCGCCGATATCGAGATCGATTTCGACGGCATTACCGGGCGCATGCTCGCGTTTCCCGTCGACGAAGGCAATTACGGAGATCTTCTCGCCGTCAAAGGGCGCGCGCTCTTCACGCGGTACCCCGTTCGGGGGATCGCGCCTCAGGGTGGGGATGACGACGAGCACGGCGGCGGTGCGTTACTTTCCTACGATTTCGAACAGCAACGCTGCGCGACGCTCGCGCGCGACGTCGATGAGATGCGCCTCGGCCCCGACGGGCGCACGCTGCTCTATAGCACGGGGACGCGGCTCCGAGCGATCGACGCACTCGGCGATCTTCCCGAGGATGAGGATGATGGGAAACCTCCGGCGGAGCCGGGCCGAAAGAGCGGCTTCATCGATTGCGATCGCGCGAGCGTTGAAGTCCTTCCGCAAGACGAATGGGCCCAGATGTATCGTGAAGCGTGGCGCCTCCAGACCGAACAGTTCTGGGTCGCCGATTTAAGCGACGTCGATTGGGACCGCGTCTTCGATCGCTACAAGGCGGTGCTGCCGCGCGTGCGTACGCGCAGCGAACTCTCCGATCTCATTTGGGAGATGCACGGCGAACTGGGAACTTCACACGCCTACGAAATGGGCGGCGATCTACGGATTCCGCCGCAGTATCGGCGCGGTTTTCTCGGTGCTGATTATCGGTGGGACGGCGAACGGAACGGCTATCGCATCGAACGCATCTATCGCGGGGATTCCTGGGATCGCAGCGCCGATTCACCGCTCGCAGAGCCTGGGCTCGAAGTGCGCGAGGGCGATTACCTGCTCTCGATAGCGGGGGCGCGCCTCTCTGCCGAGATCGCGCCGGAGCGCTTGTTGGTCAACACCGCCGGCAGCGAGATCGCGCTCGGGATCGCCAATAAACGCGGCGACGAGCGCACGATCGTCGTGAAGACGCTCGCCAGCGAAGCATCGTTACGCTATCGCGCGTGGGTGGAACGGAACCGTCGCTACGTCGCCGAGAAAACCGGCGGCGCCGTCGGCTATCTCCACGTTCCCGATATGGGGCCGTGGGGCTTCGCCGAATTTCATCGCGGCTATCTCAGCGAATTCGATAAGCGCGGCCTCATCGTCGATATCCGCTACAATCGCGGCGGACACGTCTCGCCGTTGTTGATCGAAAAACTCAACCGCAAGCGCATCGGCTTCGACGTCTCGCGCTATGGCCCGGTCGAGCCCTATCCGCCGGAATCGGTCGGCGGACCGATCGTCGGCATCACCAACCAGTTCGCTGGCTCCGACGGCGATATTTTCAGCCACGCGTTCAAACTCTACGGGCTCGGACCGCTGGTCGGGAAACGGACCTGGGGCGGGGTCATCGGCATTAACCCGTACCACCATCTCGTCGACGGAACGGTCACGACGCAACCGGAGTACTCGTTCTGGTTCGTCGATGTTGGCTGGAAGGTCGAAAACTACGGCACGGATCCCGATGTCGACGTCGATATCGCGCCGCAGGATTATCACAACGATCGCGACCCGCAGCTCGACCGCGCGCTCGAGTTGATGGATCGCAGCCTCGCCGCCCACGTCGAGGTTCGTCCCGACCTCGCGGCGCGTCCCTCGCTTCGGCTACCGGAGTGCTGAGCGCCCCATAGGGCCGCTTGGAAAATAGTCGGGGCGCTATGTTGACATAGCGTCTCGACTTTTGTATAACCTTGGTATACATCCAACGATTCATTTGATGCCATCCAATGAATCGATCCAAACAAATGGATGCAATCATCCATTTTGCCGGCCAAGGAGGAACCAGCCGAACCGTGAGTATCGATCGTAGAGCCGCCGCCATCGCCGCCGATTGGGCCACCGCGCCTCGTTGGAACGGGATCGAGCGCCGCTATCGCCCCGAAGATGTCGTCCGCCTCCAAGGGAGCGTCGTCGTCGAACAGACGCTCGCTCGCCTGGGTGCCTCTCGCTTATGGGCGAGCCTGCACGAATCCGAACCCGTTGCGGCGCTCGGGACCATGACCGGCGGGCAAGCGATCCAAGCGGCGAAGGCCGGGCTCAAGGCGCTCTATTGCAGCGGCTGGCAGGTCGCCGCCGATGCGAACGTGAGCGGGCAGATCTATCCCGACCAGTCCCTCTACCCCGTCAACAGCGTCCCGACGCTCGTGAAGCGCCTCAACAGCGCGCTCGCGCGATACGATCAAATCGAATCCCTCGAAGGCAAGGGCGGGCCGGAATCCTACCTTCCGATCGTCGCCGATGCCGAAGCGGGCTTCGGCGGTGCGCTCAACGTCTTCGAACTGATGAAGGCGATGATCGAGGCCGGCGCGGCGGGCGTTCACTTCGAAGATCAACTCAGCAGCGAAAAGAAGTGCGGGCACCTCGGCGGGAAGGTGTTGATCCCCACGCAACAAGCGGTCCGTCACCTCATTTCGGCGCGATTGGCCGCCGACGTGCTCGATGTTCCCACGCTCATCATCGCACGCACCGACGCGATGGCCGCACAGATGGTTACCAGCGATATCGATCCGCGCGACAAAGCCTTCTGCACCGGAGAGCGCACCGGCGAAGGATTCTTCCGCGTTCGCAACGGTATCGACGCATCGATCGCGCGCGGGCTCGCCTACGCGCCGCACGCCGATCTGCTCTGGGTCGAAACCTCGGAGCCCAATCTCGAAGAAGCGAAGCAATTCGCCGATGCGATTCACGCACGCTATCCCGGAAAGATGCTCGCGTACAACTGCTCGCCGTCATTTAACTGGAAGCGGAAGCTCGACGATGCAACGATTGCCGATTTTCGCGATCGCCTCAACGCCATGGGCTATAAGTTTCAGTTTATCACCTTGGCCGGATTCCACGCCCTCAATCACAGCTTCTTCACGCTCGCGCACGATTTCAAAGAGCGCGGCATGAGTGCGTATGCCGAGTTCCAACAAGCCGAGTTCGCCGCCGAGGAATTCGGTTACACGGCGACGCGCCACCAACGCGAAGTCGGAACCGGGTACTTCGATGAAGTTGCCTCGGTCGTCAGCGAGGGACAATCCTCGACGACCGCGCTCCACGGATCGACCGAGAGCGAACAATTCTACGAATCCGCCGTTCAGATCGCCGTCGGCGCGTGAACATCGCCGCACCGGGGTTCGACCTCACCGTCGATCTCGCCGAGGGATTCGCCGAGTTCTTTCTTCCGCTGCATCGGCGCTTTACCCCCGAACAGCAACGCCTCGTCCGCGCGCGTGCCGAACGGCTCGCGCGCGCCCACGCGGGCGATCTTCCCAATTATCTGCCGCCCTCGGCGGCGACGAGCACCAATTGGAAGATCGATCTTCCGGCGTGGGTAGGCGATCAGCGCAATCAAATGACCGGCCCCGCCGACGACGGCGAGCTCGTCGTCAAGATGATCAACTCCGGCGCACCGGGGATCATGCTCGATCTCGAAGATTCGATGGTCAACGAGTGGGAGCACCTCATGCTCGGACATCGCAACGTCGTCGAGGCGCTGCGTGGAACGCTCGCCTACGACGACCGCAAGCGCGGTAGGAGCGTCGGCATCACTCGGCGCGATGCCGTTATCTGGACGCGCGTTCGCCCGCTCCATCTTTCGCAGGCCGGAATCGTCGACGACGAACTTGCGAGCGCCTCGGTCTTCGACGTGGCGTTGCTCGCGTTCTCGCTCGAACTCGACGAACTCCCGCACGGGCTTCTGCTCTACATTCCCAAGAGCGAATCCGCCGAAGAAGCGATCTTCTGGCGCGATCTCTTTGCGGCGGTCTCGACCGCGCGCGGCTGGCCCGGCAATGCGATCTCCTGCATGGCGCTCGTCGAAGCACACTCGCTCGCCTACGAAGTCGAGGAGTTTCTCTACAACCTCCGCGACTCGATCCTCGGCCTCAACCTCGGCCGCTGGGATTATATGGCATCGTTGATTCACTTCAATCTCAACGATCCTCACTGGCTCTTGCCCGACCGCAATACGATTCCCCACGACGTTGCGTTTTTCCAAAATCTCCGGACGCTCTTACCGCAGATCTGTCATCGGCGCGGCGTCCTGGCGATCGGTGGCATGACCGCGCTCTATCCCAGCCGCGAGGATGCGGAACTCAATGCCCGTGCCCTCGACGCCCTCGAGCGCGATAAACGGAACGAAGCGAGTTGCGGTATGGATGGCGCGTGGACCGGGCATCCGGATCAAAATGCGATTGCCGTCGCGCAGTTTCCCGAACCGAATCAACTCGCGTTCGTGACGCCCGACGCCGATCTCCATCCCGATCTTCGCCCCGCACCGCTCGGTATCGGCGCGACGACCATCGAAGGAACGCGCGCGGCAATCCGTACGGTGATTCGCTACCGGAAGGGCGTACTCGACGGGCGCGGCGCGAGCCTGATCGACGGCTACATGGAAGATCTTGCGACCGATCGCATCTACCGCTTGATGATCGCGCAGCGCCTGCGCTTCCCGGGCGAGTATACGCCGCGTTCGCTCGCCGATGCTTTCGACGAAGAGCTCGACGCTATTCTCGCCTCGCTCCCACCGCAGAGCTCGCGCGAGGGGATCGCTCGCTTTCGGCGCGCGCGTCTGCTCGCCGAGCAAATGATCCTCACGGGAGCCTTCGACCCCCGCTAGATCGCTCGCTTCCGTTCGGCCCGGGGGAGCGTTGAAACTTCTCCGGGCTCTGCCGAGTAGCGCGGGACATGAGCGACCGCTACCTGCGCCTCGCCTGGGCCGCCGCAGGCATAACGTTCTTTCTCCACCTGCTCGCGAACCCGCACTACGGGTTCTTCCGTGACGAGCTCTACTTCATCATCTGCGGTCGCCATCCGAGTTGGGGCTACGTCGACCAGCCGCCGCTCGTTCCGTTGATCGCCGCAGGATCGCAACTATTCGGAATCTCGCTGCTCGCTCTACGCGCCACGGCCGCACTCTGCGCCGCCGGCTCGGTCTTCGTCATCGTGCGTATCGTCACGCAGCTCGGCGGCGGTCGTTTTGCGGAAATCTTCGCCGCCATCGTCGTCGCCCTGACGCCCGTCCTCGCAGTCTTCGGTACGCAGGTCGGCCCCGATATGGTTGGGCTCTGGCTCTGGCCGCTCGCCGCGCTCTATCTGCTGCGTATCGCCGACGGGGCTTCGCCGCGCCTCTGGCTCGCAGTCGGGGCGGTGCTCGGTGTTTCGTTCGAAGGAAAATACAGCGTCGTTTTCTTTGCCGTCGCGCTCGCTATCGGCTTGGCGCTCACCAAAGAACGGCGCATTTTTGCGACGCCGTTTTTTTGGTATGGCGCGCTCGTAGGCGTCGCGATCGCGCTACCGAACCTGCTCTGGCAGATCGCGCACGATCTACCGATGCTCTCGGTGCTCGAAGCCGGGCAGCACGGAAAAAACGTCATCCTTTCTCCGCTCTCCTACCTCGTCCAAGAGATTCTCCTCACCAACCCGTTGCTCGCGTGGATCTGGATCGTCGGTATCGTATCTGCGCTACGCACCGCCGCGCTGCGTTGGCTCGGCATTGCGGCATTGGTCATGCTCGCCGAAATGATGCTGCTCCGCGGAAAGAATTACTATCCCGCCGACATCTACTCGATCTATATTGCGTTAGGCGCGCTCGCGATAGCGCGATCGCTTACCGTACGGTGGGGGCGCATCGCGCTCGTCTGCGCGACGCCGATCCTTGCGGCGTGGATGATTCCGGTCGCCGTACCGATATTACCGACGCCGCAAATACTCGCATATACGGCATTCCTCCGGAATGCGCTCCATCTCTCGGTCGCCTCCGAGAACCACAAAGTCGCACGGCTCGGACAGGATTTCGCCGATATGCATGGCTGGCCGCGTCTCGCCGCAACGGTTGCGAGTATTTATGCTGCGCTTCCTCCGAGCGAACGCGCGGGCGCGGCGATCTTCACCGACAATTACGGCGAAGCATCGGCGATCGCGTTCTTCAACCCCACGAGCGCGCTACCGCCGGTGCTCTCGGGGCACAACCAATATTGGTTGTGGGGTACCCACGGTGCGAGTGGGGCGACGATCGTCGCCGTCGATAGCCGCTGCCCGGGTGGTGCGGGCTTTTACGCTCGTCAGCGCATCGTCGCACGCTTCTCCAATCCATTGGGAATGCCGTACGAAGACGATCTTCCCATTCGGCTCTGCCGGAAACCACGCGGAACGCTCGCAGATATTTGGTCGAGCGTTCGCCACTATAATTAACGCGTGGCTATCGCCCCACCGGCAGGCAAATCCCCATAGCGGCGCGTAGGGGTACCAAGCGTCAAGGAGCGCCGATAGAATATGAGTTCACTCCGAAAAATCGGTTTCGTTGCGGCGGGCTTGCTGTTCGCCCTCTCCGCATGCTCGAAGAGTACGAATAGCTCTTCATCTACTGCAAGCAGCGCACCCCAGAGCACTGCTGCCGCATCGCCGGCGGGTAGCCCGATGGCGGCCACGAGTGCGGCCCCTGCGGCGGCGAATGCCGCCGGAGCCTCGGTCTACAACACCAACTGTGCGAGTTGTCACCAAGCGACCGGCGTAGGGGTCGCGGGAGCGTTTCCGCCGCTCGCCGGCAACCCGACCGTCACCGGTCCGGCAGCGAAGGTCATTCACATCGTGAAATACGGCCTTCAAGGTGCGATCGTCGTGAAAGGCAAGAGCTACAACGGCATGATGCCGCCGTGGGGAACGACGCTTTCGAATGCAGATATCGCTGCAGTTATTTCCTACGTCCGTTCGTCGTGGGGAAACGCGGCGAGCCCGGTTACCGTCGCCGATGTGAAGGCGGTCGCGAAGTAAGAGCTACTGCGCGGTGCAGGTGTCACCGCCGTGCGGCACGAGCGTGCCGCGGTCATACGATGCGAAGGTGCGTAGAACGTGCCTCGCATCGCTACGTTTCCAGGTAATGCGGCCGGCTAACGGTGCGCTTCCACGCGACGCGGCATAGGGATAAAACGGACCGCTCCACGTCCAGGTTCCGTCACTCGCGCGCGTTCCGTGCATATTCGCGTAGCTCCCGCCGCCGTGAAAATCGCGATAGAGCCAGATTCCGCGCGCCGGAATATACCCGACGAAGGCACTCCCGCTCGGAATGCCGTCGGGGCGAATTCCCCAATCGACGCGCACCCAACGGCTGCCGCGAACCCGACCGATCCTCCAGAGCGAGGGCGCCTCGCCTTTCGCGCTACAGCGCCACGAGCCGGCGAAATCGTGAAGAAAGGCGTTCGAGGATTTTGCCGGGGCGGCGACCGCCGCCACCAGCGCGAGCGATGCAAGCATCCAGGAGCCGTTCGCCCCGGCGCGCGGGGCTCCTAGTGACCGAACGAGCGAGCGATACCGATGAAGGGAATCACGAAGGCGTTCCGATCGGCGAGCTCGTGATAGGGGAAAAACATCGAGAGATTGACATAGCGCAGCCCGTAGGTCACCGAATATCGCTTGTTGCTCACGCGATTGGAAATCGAGGCATCGACCTGCGAGCCCGACTCCGGAGTCATACGCATAAATCCTTCGTCACCATCCGCATCGTTCGTCGGTTCGTACTCGACGAGGTTTGCCGAAAGGTGAGGATTGACGGCGAGGTCGGCGTTCCAGCGCGAGTGCGGCGTCGAATAAAACTCGTGTCGAATTTCGTAACGTACGCCCACAACGCGAGAGGCGTCCGCGTACGGCTCGCTAAACGGAATATTTTGACCGTACGTCGAGACCTGATTATAGATCGTCTCGCCGATACCGAGCGACGTCGCCGAATTAAGGCGATAGCGCACGATCGCATTCACATACGATAGATGCACGCTGGTCGGTCCCGGATTAAATCCTCCGCTAGCGTTGATAGGCGTCGATCCGAGCGAGGAGGTTCCCTCGGCAAAGAGCGCCCACCGTTTCTCCGAGGTCGTTATTCGGAGCATCGGCACCGGCTGTGCCGCAACCGTCGAGGTGCTGCCGGTCTCGGTATGAATCCCGTTGACGAGCAATGCGCGGACCTCGACGCGCGTCGTCGCCGCGCCGACCGGTCGGGCGAATGCGAACGCAACGAAAAAAAGCGCGCTGCATCGGAGGAGCGTTTTCACAGAGAGGGGCCTTTCGTAATTACAGTGCGATAGGCCGTCTCGTGTTAACCAAAGTTCGTGGGCTTCCTTTTACAATGCAGGGTTACAATAAAGGGTGGCTCCATTTACGAGAACGCTCATCGCCCCGGCGCGCGGGGCTCCTAGTGACCGAACGAGCGAGCGATGCCGATGAAGGGAATCACGAAGGCGTTCCGATCGGCGAGCTCGTGATAGGGGAAAAACATCGAGAGATTGGTGTAGCGAAGCCCGTACACTAGCGTATAGTGGTGCTCGCGGACGCTATTTTGGATCGACGCATCGATCTGCGAACCCGATTCGGGAAGGGAAATTGTCGGCCCCGCCACCGCCGCCGAGGTTCCATTTGAATAGAGATAAACGCCGGAATTCGTCCAGCGTGCCGTTAGGCGTGGGTTTACCGCGAATAATGCCTCCAGGTGCGCCCGCTTCGAGCGATACAACGCGTCACGTAGTTCGAAGCGCGCACCGGCCGTCCGAGTACGTTGCCTAGTAATGGATCCGAACACATAGACAAAGTTCGGCGGTGGCGATATCGCGCCGAAATTAAATTGATAGGTCGAGAGCTGATTGTAGATCGTCTCGCCGACGCCAAAGGTCATCGAGCGTGAAAGATGATAACGCAGCACAAAATTCAAATACGAGAGGTCGACGCTTTGTAATGAGTTACTGACCCCCGAAACAGCGATCGGTCCGAGTGTCGAAACCCCTTCGCCAAAAAGCGTAAAGCGGCCGATTCGATGGGAAATCCAGAGCGCGGGAGCGGGGGCTGCGCCGGTCGTCGCGACTCCTAAAGACTCGCGATGCGTTCCGTCAACGACGACCACTCCGACGCTCACCCGCGTCACTCCGGCGCTCGCATCGCGCGCGGAAAACAATGTACACGCTAGAACACAAAAAAGCGCCGCAGCAATGGAAAATAGTTGTTTCATTATAGCTCGCCGCCTTTGGCTATGGCATCGCGGCTTCCTGCGCGCGAAAGCAATCGGCGCTGTGGTCGTCGACCACCCCGACGGCTTGAAGATATGAGTACACGATCGTTGGACCGACGAAGCGGAAGCCCCGCACGCGCAAATCCTTACTGATGCGCGCGGAGAGATCGGTGCTTGCGGGGAGCGCCGCGCCGCGCGCGCGCCGGGTAACCACGGGGGAGCCATCGACGTACGCCCAGAGCCAGCGCGCAAACGAGCCGTGCTCGCGCGCGAGCTCCAAAAAAGAGCGCGCGTTCTGGACGCTCGATTCGATTTTTAAACGATTGCGTACCAGGCCGGCATCCCCCATCATCGCTTCGAGCTCTCGCGCGCCGAAGCGGGCAACGAGCACGGGATCGAAATTTTTATATCGACGGCGATAGCTTTCTCGCTTCCGCAAAATCGTCTCCCAGCTCAGCCCCGCTTGCGCGCCCTCCAGCACCAACATCTCAAAGAGATGGCGCTCCTCGTGCGATGGTACGCCCCACTCATCGTCGTGATAGGGAATCGAGAGATCGCTGCTCGCCCACGCACAGCGAACGATCCTCTCGCTCACGATGGCGTACCGCTCAGGAGATCGTCGAAGAGCGAGAGCAGCATTGGATAGGTGCTCTCCGTACGCGCGCGGGGAGAATCGGGATCGAAGGGATCGTGGTTGAGGGGTTCGGTTATCAACTCTTCGTAGGTTGCCTCGGCGCCGCGCCTACGCCAGCGCTCGACGAGCCGCTGCGTTTCGAGATTGTTCACCGCAGGATCGCGAGCGACGACGACCGCGCGAATTTTTTTGGCGAGCGGTGCGGCGCGACGTGCGGCGCGAAAGGTCGCGTCGGCGATCCGCATGACCGCAGCGACCGCGCGCGTCGGGAAGCGCGGATAGGCCGCCGCGGGGCGAAAACTTTCGCGGAGCTCGGGATCCCACCAGATATGCACGTTCGGAACGATACGCGCGCCGAGCATGATGGCGCGGCTCATCGGACGAGAAAAACGCAGAACCGCGAATCCCGGGCAGACGGGAACCGCGAGCTCGATGCCGCTTCGAAACTGCGCGCCGTACGCTGCGAGCGTGCCGCCGGTCGAATGCCCCATCACCGCCGTACGCTCCCCCAACAAGGCCGCAAGTTCAAGCGCATTGTCGAGGGTCGCGACGAGCTCCGTGCTCCGCAAACGGGCGAGTTTCGTGGTGAGCCGATCGCTCTCGCCATGATGCGGAAGCCGCACCGCGATCACGTTCGCCCCTCGTTCGTAAAGCGCGGGGCCGAATGCGGCAAACTGCGCGGGATTGTTCGTCAATCCGTGAAAGAGCAGGACGCAGAGCGGGCGCCGTTCGCCGTGCAGCCACGCCTGCGTGCCGGCGGCCGGTAAAATCGTCGAACCGTCGAGTGCTTGCAATCGCGCGAGCGCCGCGAGCCCCTCTTGAAAAGGATCGCTCACGGTTCGGAGACGATCTGCAGTAACTGCGGAAAAACGCGATCGGCAATCTCAGGATGCCGCTCCGGTTCGACGATATCGTGCGAGATCGGCAGCCCGCGCAAGCGTTCGTTTCGAACGCCGCTCGCACCCGAGGCAACCCACGCTGCGAGCAATCGACGTATTGCCCGATTGTTGACTGCGGCCTCGCGGTCGTTGCTTACCGCGACGATGTCGTGCGTACGCGGGGCAGATTCGCGAGCGTCGGCGAGCAACGCATCCGCAAGTCCGTACGCACGTGCGACGGCATGCGTGCTGTAGCGCGGATAGCCATGAGCGGGCACCTGCGCCTCGCGCGCGATCGGGTCCCACCAAGCAAAGGCGTTCGGAAGCCGCAGAATCGCACGCGCCAACATCGGTGCTAGGCGGTTCGGCAACCATGA
>JABEUW010000125.1 GCA_013043945.1 Vulcanimicrobiota bacterium
AACCATGACTCCGGACATTTGTCGGTCCCCCCTTTCCTTCTGAGTCCTCCGACTCTACTACCTATAACGGCTAAAACGATGAGAAGGTTCAGCGATAATCCCGAGAGTTTTTTTAAGATTTGGAGAAAAAGCCTGCCAGTGACGATCGCATCACCTCCATCGGCCGTCGTTCCCACGCGCATCCTCGACCGAACCGAGGTCGCGCGCGACGTTATTCTGCTTGGCGTTGAGGCTCCGGAACTCGTTCGAAAGGTTCGCCCTGGGCATTTTGCAATGGCATTGCTGCCCGGCGGGCAGGCCGCCGGCGTCGCCTTAGGGATCTACGAAGCGCGTGGCGAGCGCTGCTCGCTGCTCTTTTTTCTCGCCGGCGATCGCACGCGTCGCCTGGGTGCGTTGCGTGTCGGTGAGACGTTGAATCTCGTTGCGCCGCTCGGCAATGCTTTCGATTGCGGCGGGACGGCGCGCGATATCGCGATCGTCGCCGGAGGGGTCGGCATCGCATCGGTACTCTTGCCCGCGCAAGCACTCATCGCTCGCGGCGCGCGAGTGCGGTTATTTTACGGCGCGCGAACCGCCGAGCGATTGGTGGAGGCGGAGCGCTTTGCAACGGAGGGTTGCGAACTGCAACTCGCAACCGACGACGGCTCGCGCGGGCATCGTGGTGTCGTTACCGAGTTGCTCGCACGGCAGTCGGCACCGGAAGCGATTCTCGCGTGCGGTCCGACGCCGATGCTTCGTGCCGTTTCGGCGTACGCGCAGGAGCGCAACATCCCGGCACAACTCTCGCTTGAAGAAGCGTTCGGTTGCGGCGTCGGTGGTTGCTGGGGCTGCGTCGTGCCGATCCTCCGCAGCAGCGCGCAGGCGCCGTCATTTCCCCCCAGCGATGCCGACGGCAGCGACGTCGTGCACGCGCGCGTCTGCGTGGAGGGCCCGGTCTTCTGGGCGCACGAACTCCGATGGTAGATTCCACCGCATTCGATGTGAGCGCGCGGATCGGTTCGCTCGTTCTTCCGTTTCCGACCGTCGGCTTGAGCGGTTGTTACGGCAGTGGCGCGGAGTTCGCTCCATACGTCGATCTCTCACGCCTCGGCGCGGTCGTACTCAAAAGCGTGACGCGGCGACCGCGCATGGGAAATCCGACGCCCCGAATCGTGCATACGCCCGCGGGAATGCTCAACGCGATCGGCCTGCAGAACCCCGGTATCGAGTGGTATCTGCAGCACGACGTTGCGAAGTTCGCGCAGACGCCCTGTGCGACGATCGGCAGCGTCGCCGGCTTCAGCGTCGACGATTATGCGTACGTCTGCGAACGGCTCGCCGCGCGTAGCGAGATCGCGGCGATCGAACTCAATATCTCCTGCCCGAACGTCGCGCACGAAGGCGAGACCTTCGCCTGCGATCCCGATCTCACCGCGCGCGTCGTGCGTGCCGCGCGCGCGACGACCGAGAAACCGCTTATCGCGAAGCTCTCGCCGAACGTTTCCGATATCGCGACGATCGCGCGCGCGGCGGTCGACGCGGGCACCGATGCACTCGCGGTCGTGAACACCGTTCGGGGAATGGCGATCGACATCCATCAGCGCAAACCACGCTTGGGGAACGTGACCGGCGGGCTCTCCGGTGCCGCGATTCGGCCGATCGCGCTGCTCGCGGTCTACGAGGTCGCTCGAGCGGTCTCGGTTCCGATTATCGGGCAGGGCGGTATCGAGACGGCGAGCGACGCGCTCGAGTTTTTGCTCGCCGGTGCGAGCGCGGTTGGGATCGGCACCGCGAACTTTGCCGATCCGCGGGCGCCGATAACGATTCTCGACGGGATTCTCGCCTATATGGCGCAACAGAACGTTCGCACGTTACGCGATATCGTCGGCGCGGCGAATACCGGCTTCGCCAACAGCAATCAAATCGAAGGAGACGAAGGATAATAGGATGGCCCAATTAATCGTGGCGCTCGATCTACCGACCGCTGAGGAAGCAGAGCGCTGCATCGACGAACTCTACGAGACCGACGTGATTTTTAAAATCGGGCTCGAAGGGCTCTGCGGATACCCGGAGCGGATCTTCGCTCACGCCGAAGCGCGGGACGTGCGGCTCTTCATCGATGTGAAGTTGCACGACATCCCACGTACGGTCGGCGCGGCGATGGAACGGCTGGTGCGCCCGAATGCCTCGATCATCAACGTTCACGCGCTCGGTGGTTCGCGTATGATGCACGCCGCGGTCGACGCGGCGGCGCGCCGCGCCGAACAGCTCGGCATCTCACGTCCGGAGATCTTCGCCGTCACGATGCTGACGAGCATGGAGCAGCGCGACGCCGATGAGTTGGGTTTAGGCGGCGATATCGGCGGGATCGCCATGCGCTTGGCCGGGCTCGCGCGGCATGCGGGCTGCGATGGCGCGATCTGCAGCGTTCACGAAGTTGCCGCGTTCAAAGCGGCCTACGGCGGCAATTTTCTCGCGCTCACGCCGGGCATTCGCCCCGAGAACGCGGATTCGCACGACCAGCGTCGCGTTGCGACGCCGCGCAGTGCGGTCGCTGCGGGGAGCGATTATATCGTCGTCGGCCGGCCGATTCTCACCGCTCCCGATCGCCTCGCAGCGACGCGTGCGATTCTCGAAGAGATCGTCGAGGCGCGCGCGTGATGGATGCCGCACGGTTGCGCGAAGCGCTCGTCGAACGCGGCGCCGTATTGGAGGGGCATTTTCGCCTCTCGTCGGGGCGACATAGCGATCGCTTCGTGCAGAAGTTTCGCATCCTCGAAGAGCCGAAACTCGTCGCTCCCGTCGCGCAGGCGATCGCCGCGCGCTTTGCCGCGGAGCGCCCGACGATCGTCGTGAGTGCGGCGGTCGGTGGGATCGTCTTAGGCTACGAAGTGGCGCGTGCGTTGGGCCTGCGTGCGATCTTCGCGGAGAAGGAGGCGGGAGTTCCGGTCCTGCGACGGGGCTTTGCGCTCGGGCCGGAGGATCGTGCGCTCGTCGTCGAAGATGTGGTGACGACCGGCGGCTCGGTGCGTGAAGTCCTCGAACTCGTGCGCGCGCACGGCGCCACGTGCGTAGGCGTCGGTGCGATCGTCGCGCGCTCGCGCCCCGATTTCGGCGTTCGCTTCGAAGCGCTCTTGGAGATGCCGATCGAATCCTTCGAGGCCGAGGCCTGCCCGCTCTGCGCGCGCGGAGCACCGATTATCGACCCGGGTTCGCGCCGGGCGTGAGCCGACCGGCGGTTCGTGCGCTCGCGCCGTACGTTGCGGGCACCAGCATTGAGGAAGTGCGTCGCCGCTTCGGGCACACGCGGATCGTCAAACTCGCATCGAACGAGAATCCTCTGGGCAGCTCGCCGCTCGCACTCGCGGCGTTGCGCTCTGCAGATCGGCTGAATCTCTATCTCGACGACGCGCACGAAGCACTGCGCGAACGCTTGGGACAACGCGAAGGGCTGCAAGCGGAGAACGTCGTGCTGGGGCACGGCAGCAACGAGATCGTCAACACGATCGCGCAGACGTTTCTCGACCCGGGCGACGAAGTGGTGATGGCCGACCCAACCTTCTCGCTCTATCGTTTGGTGGTCTCGCTCGTCGGTGCGCTCCCCGTCGAGGTGCCCTTACTCGACGGCGTTCACGATATCGAACGGATGCTCGCCGCAGTCGGAGCGCGCACGAAAGCGTTCTTCGTTTGCGATCCGAACAATCCAACGGGCACGGTGCTCCCTGCCTTTGCATGGGACTATCTCTTGGAACGCCTGCCCGCCGATGTACTGTTGGTGATCGATCGAGCCTATGCGGAGTATCTTGATACGCCGGGATTCGAGGTTGCGAAGGCCGTGCGGGGGCGCGGCAACGTCATCGTGTTGCGAACGATGTCGAAAGCCTACGGTCTCGCGAGTCTGCGCTTCGGCTATGCATACGGCGATCGCGAGAGCATCGATTGGCTGCAGCGCGTCCGCCTGCCGTTCAACGTCTCGCGTCCTGCAGCGCTCGGCGCCGCTGCCGCACTCGAGGATCGCGTGTTTCTCGAGAAAAGCATCGCGCTCAATGCAGCCGAGCGTTCGCGCGTGACCGGCGAACTTCGGGAGCGCGGGTTTCATTGCTATCCCAGCGGCGCCAACTTCTACGCGGTGACGGTGCCGATTGCGGCGCACGAGGCCTACGAGGCGTTGCTCGAGCGCGGCATCATCGTGCGATCGGGCGACGCGCTTCGCATGCCGGGGCGACTGCGCGTTACCGTCGGGACGCACGAAGAGAACGACGCGTTTCTCGCCGCGCTCGCCGAGGTGGCGATAGGAGAGGGTGCGTGAGCGTGCCGACAGTGCGCCGAGCGAGCGGAACGGGCGACCGCGCGTTCGTCGAACGCTGCGGGCTCGGTTCTCTCGGGAGCAGTCTCTCGCCGCTCCGCGAGGCACCGACGGAGGCGCTGCGAACGAATTTTCTGCGGCTCCTCGATATCGTGCACGCGCGCTCGCACGCGATTCTGGTCGCCGTCGAGGGAGAGTTGCGATTGGGCTTCGCCCTGCTCGTCTTCGATCTCCCCGACGAAGTGACGGGGCTACCGCAGGCGTTCCTGGCCTATATGGCCGTCGAGGTCGGGCAGCGCGGGCACGGCGTCGGCTCGCTCTTGCTCGATGCCTGTGAAGAAGAGGCTCGCCGACACGGAACCCCGTATCTCGGGCTTATGGTGACCGAGGGAAATGCCGCCGCCCAGCGCCTGTACGAACGCGCCGGCTATCGCACCGAACGCCGTTTGCTCGGGAAGCAGCTATGAGCTTTCCCTGGCGTCGCGCCGTCATGGTTGGTGCGGGCGTCCTGCTCGCCGTTCTGGCGTACTTCTTTGCGATGCATATTCCGCGTACGCTCGCGGTCTTTATCATCGCTGCATTTATCGCCGCGGGCGTGCGCCCGATCGTCAAACGCCTCGAATCGATGCGCGTTCCGAAAGCGCTCGCCGTTGCGATCGTGTTTGTCGTGTTAATTCTCCTCGTCGTGGTGACCTTGCTGGTGATCGTGCCGTTGATGATCGTGCAGATTCAAGGAATCGCGCAGAATCTTCCCTCGATCGCCGCAGCGGTCGAAGCGTGGACGATCTCGGTGGAAAGGTCGCTGCAGATGCATTTTCCGCAGATGGCGATTCCAACCAACGGCATCGATCTCACGCACATCGGCACCGGAGGTTTGCAGCGATTCGCAGGCACGACGCTCGGCTCGGTCGGACAGATTCTCGTTGGAACTGCGACCGGGCTCTTCGTTGCCTTCGCATCGTTGGTGCTCTCGATTTTCTTCTTGCTCAACGACGCAACGATCGCCGATGGCGTCGCCTCGCTCTTCCCCGCGAGCCGTCGCCCGATCGCCCATAAATTGTTAACCGAGATCGCCGGAACGTTCGGAAGCTATATTTCGGGACAGGTGATCGTTAGTGCGATTACCGGTGTCGCCGTTTGGGTTCTCTCGGCGGTGATTGGGTTCAAGTTTGCGCTGCTGCTTGGCGTTATCGTCGCGATTTCGTATGCGATTCCCATGTTGGGCTCGGTGATCGGTCAAGCGATTGCCATCGTTCTCTGTGCGCCGCAGGGTTGGTGGATGGTGCTCTGGGTGCAGGTGATCATCTTCGTCGTCGAGCGGATAAGCGACAATGTGTTGGTGCCGAAAATAATGGGCGATTCGGTCGGCGTCTCGCCGATCGCCGTGATGTTCGCGGTTTTCGCGGGCGGCGAGCTCTTCGGCATCCCCGGCTTACTGCTCGGCATCCCGGCGGCGGCGTTGATCAAAATCCTCTGGCGCTACTTCGTCGATCCCTGGTTGAGCGCACAACTCGACCGCCGCTAGCGGCAGGTAGATCCGCGCGCAGTCATCCTGAGCAGCCGCCGCTCTGTCATCCCGAGTAGGCGGCGAAGCAGCCGTATCGAGGGATCGCCTCGTTTGTCATCCCGAGTAGGCTGCGAAGCAGCCGTATCGAGGGATCCTTCGTGCGCCTCGATACGATGGCTTCGCCATCTACTCGGCGTGACAAGGGCGCCTACTCGGCGTGACAAGGGCGCCTACTCGGCGTGACAATTTGTTTTCGAAATGTAAAGAATCATCAAGGACGTTTATGGATCGATATCGCTGGGTAGAATGGGCGTCACAAAGGAGAGTCTCATGTCGAATCGTTCGCTTGCCCCGAGGTTGGGTTTCGCCGCTATCACGGCATTCGCGTTTTTGCTCACGGCATGCGGTGGGGGAGGCTCCGGAGCTGGTGGTTCGTCCTCGAATCTGCCGAGCGCACCGATGAGTAGTTCCTCGCACCTCGGCCTCACGGTCGGCGCAGCGTCGGGATCCTCCCTACCCTTTGCCGTAACACGGCAGCCGATGTCCTCAGGCTCCTCGAGTTCGGCGGCGGGCGCCGCAGTGACGGTGACCTATAACGGCGCGACGGTGGCGACCGGCACCCTCGATGCGAATGGTTTTGCCGATCTCAACTTCACGCAGAGCGTTCCGGCGGGAGCCGTGCTTAACGTGACGGTCGGCACCGGTTCGACGGCAATCGTCGTCACGGTTACCGTCGCGTCGGCAGTGAACGGTACTGCGGCGGATGTTACCTACAGCGCCGGCCCTCCGCCGACGGTGACCGTTGCGAGTTCCGCCGACAATAACGGCGATGGGAAAGTCGAGCCAAGCGATGGGTCGCAGCAAACCGAGACGGAGAATCCCAGCGACGGGCAGGCAACCGATGTCAACAGTAACGATAACGGTCTGCTGCCTGCGAATCTTCCGATTACGATCTCGGCATGCTCTACGACGCTGACGATCGCGCCGAACACCGGCGCACCGCCGAACCTCTCGCTGAGCGTCGAAGAAAAACAGAGCGATTCGGAGAATGCCACTCAATTCGAACAGACCTATTCGCCCTTCGATGCACCGGTGAGCATCCCGATTCTGGCCGCATCGGCGCGGCTCGATCTCAAACTCTACTCGAACGGGCAGAAGATTCTCTCGATCGAGGCGCCGTTGACAGCCGTAACGGCACAGGCCGGTTCGCCGGCACCGAGCGCGACCTGTGCGCCGACGCCGGTGCCCTCAACCTCACCGAGTGCGTCGCCGAGTGCGTCGCCGAGTGCGTCGCCGAGTGCGTCGCCGAGTGCGTCGCCGAGCGCATCACCGAGTGCGTCGCCGAGCGCATCGCCGAGCGCATCACCGAGTGCCTCGCCGACGGCAACTGCTACGCCGTAACCCCGCAGAGCATACGCCTCCTGAAGAGAGGAGCGAGCGCGAATCGCCGGTGGTTAAACCCCGCCGGCGATTTGCGCGTTAGCGGAGCTCTTTGCTACGCAAGGACGCCCGCGAGTTGGTCCTCGTCGGTTGCATGGTAGAAGGCGTTCTCGGTCTCGCTGACCTTCGGGGCCCACGGATCGACCTGCGACCGCGAGGTCGGTAGATGTACCGTCGGCCCTGCGGCGTCGCGATAGTCGCTGCCGCCGAATGGAGCGTACGCACTCGATTCGGCATGCGCGAGCACGAGGTTGCCGACGGCATTTGCCGCTGCGCTTGCATCGGCACGCACCTCCGCCGAAAGGCGCGCGTCGGCGGCGATGCGCCCGTAGGTTGCAATCGCCGGGCGATCGGCGTGCCACGGTAGGCCGTCGGAGCCCGGAAAGCGCACCATGCCATCTTCGCGCGCGACGTCGCTGCGAATCGCCGTACGTTCCCCGTGCTGGGCAGCTTGTACGAGCGCGTCGTCGAGCGTTTTAATCGCCCCGTCCGCTGCAGCGAGTTTCGCCGGTGCGAGATCGAGGACGTCGTACGCAGCGGCGGGCGCGTAGGGCATGCCATCGATGCGATAGTCGGCCTTCATGACGTCGCGAACGACGCCGTGCGCCATCGCCACCGGATCGCCGACGTGATCGGCGATGCTGGCAGCGACCGTACTCGGCGTGCCTGGCGAGATCATGGTTTCGGGGGAGGCAGCGAGGTACTTCACGCCGACTTTGGAGAGCGCATCGGCAAAGCCCATCGTCGACATCAGGCATTGATTGGCGACGACGCCGTCGATACTGCGCCCTGCATCTTCCGGGTGCGCGGCGGCATGCAGGCGTTCGCCCTCGGCGATCGCTGAAGCGATACCGGGCATCGACATCAGCGCGTGCTTGCTGTCTGCTTCGAGGCCGCCGCCGTCGCCGCCGCCATGATCGACCAACTCGATCCAACTCTGTTTCGCACCGCTTCGTTGTGCATCGTCGAGTGTCTGCGCGACGAAGGCCGCGAGGTTCTTAGGATCGGCCATATCGTGGGCTTTGCCGACCTGCACGCCCTGCACGCGACCGTCGGCGATTTGGTAGCTGTTCGTGTGCAACGCGGCTCCGTTGCGCGAGGTCGTATCCTGTACGGTAAAACCGACGGCGCCATCGTGTTTACTGACCGCGACCGCTTGCCCCAGGACGTTGCATTGATTGCCGTCGAGGTTGTTGTCGCCGTCGCGATAGATGCCGAATTGTACGGCGCGCGGCTGAAGAGTGAGTGCGTCCATAGCTCCTCCGAAACGAGACGAGTGATTCGGAGCTCCTTTGCGACGAAAGATCGCGATGACAAGAGCATCGTGCGGGCAAACCTACCTCGGGCAGGGTTTCAGGACGGTAAATCCCTCCGGGGTGGAGTGCGCGATAACGTACTGCACGAGCGGCGGTTCGGTCGCGCGCAATTCCGGCGGTGGGGTCTGAAAGGTGACCGGATAATTCGGGTCGTTGAGGTGCTCCGGCGAGAATGGGTCGCCGATGTCGTTGGGATAGAGGAACGGATAGTCGAGCCGAGCGACCTGGGCGCTGCCGTCACTTAAACGCACCGAAATTTCGACGTGCACGCGGACGTATTCGCCGACGCGCTCGCGTTGCAACGCAATGATGTTGACGTAGCCGCAGGGTATAACGCCGGCGCTCGCACCGCTGCCGCTCCCGGTCGCTGCCGCTCCGCTGCCCGTGCCGCCCGTGCCAAGGCTGCCGGCGCCGCTGCGCGTCCCTGCGCCCGCACTCTGCCCCGCGCTCGACGGAATCGGTGCCGGTGCGACCGGCGGTGCGATGGGCGGAGGGGTCACGCTCGCTGCACCTGCAGCATGGATGTGACGCTTCGCCGCCTCGGCGCCGCTGACTGCTTGCGCTATCGGTTGCACGGCCTGCGATGCGACGGGAGCGATCGGTGCGGTGCTCGGCTTCGGTGTGGGCGTCGGAGCGATGCGCGCGACGCGCAGCACGTGAATGCGTGCGGGCGGCGTCGTTCGAGCCGCGCGTAGCGATGGTACTCCGGGAAGGATACTCGCGAAGAGCGCATGGAGGGCGATCGCGATGACCAGCGCCAGGGCGAAGCGACGTGCCTCGCCTCGTTCGCTACTTTGCATCGATCGAGGCTTTCGCGGCGAGACGGCGTTTCGCTTGCGCCTCTTCGAGCGAAGGCCTCTGCGGGCGGGTACCGAATCTCGGCGCCTCGTGAGTATCGAAGAATATATCCGGGCGATCCCCGATTTCCCCATTCCAGGAATCCTGTTTCGCGACATCACGCCGTTGCTCGGCGACGCGAAGGGTTTCAAGGAAGCGATCGATCTCTTTGTCGAGCGTTTCCGCGATTCGAAGATCGATTACGTCGTCGGTGTTGAGGCGCGTGGATACATGCTCGGCGCTCCGCTCGCCTACGCAATCGGGGCCGGCTTCGTGCCGGTGCGCAAACCCGGCAAACTGCCGTTTAGCAAACTTGCCGAATCCTACGCGCTCGAATATGGCACGAATTCGCTGGAGATTCATGCCGACGCGTTGCACGCCGGGCACCGCGTGGTCGTCGTCGACGATCTCCTTGCGACCGGCGGCACCGCCGCCGCGACGAAGCGTCTCATCGAGCGGCTCGGCGCGGAGATCGTCGCATTTTCGTTTCTTATCGAACTCGAAGCACTCAACGGTCGCGCCTCGCTCGTCGGGCATGATGTCGTTTCATTCCTGAGGTATCCGTAATGCGTATCGTGCGTCTCGGCGCGATCTTCGCGCTCGTCCTGGCACTCGGCGCAGCAGCGAAATCGACACCGACCCCGGCGCCGACTCCAACGCCGGTCGCCGCTCCGCGGATCGTGAACGCGGCTCGCCGCGAGTTTCTCGCTTGGCAGTTGGGGAGCATCGACCCGACGCATTATATCGGGCCGCTCGCGGTCGCGGCAACGCCCGCACGCGTCAAGGTGACCTCGATCGAACTCGGGCATCTCGGAGCGCTCGATCACCTCGTCTACCTCGGCCTCGTTCGCGACGGCTCGTTCCCCGGCGGCGGAATCGCGCACCTCTTCCGGGTTATCTGCTCGAACGGGTACGTGTACGAAGAGATCGCGCTCGATAAAGCGGGGCTCATTCGCGGCATTCTTTTCCGGGATACCCTCAAGAGCCAATAGTCGGCGCTCCTACGCCGAGCAGGTTAAACGTGTCACGCCGAGTAGGCGCCGTATCGAGTCGTGCGCGTTCTTGCGTGCGTCCCTCGATACGCGCTTCGCGCTACTCGGGATGACACTGCTCGGGATGACACTGCTCGGGATTACAGCCATTGTCACGCCGAGTAGGCGCCCACAGGCGCCGTATCGAGGCGCGCGACACGCTCGGCGTGACAAGCGTTGCCGCTTTGTGGCAGAATAGATCCATAGGCGAATGAAATGACGATTGCGGAGCTGATAGCCAAGGTGCAGACCTACGACCCGTCGCTCGACGGGTCGTGGCTTATGCGGGCCTACGAGCTCGCCGACCGCGCTCACGACGGCCAGCACCGCGCTTCGGGTGAATCCTACATCGAGCATCCGCTCGCCGTCGCCGCCATCCTCGCCGACCTGCAGATGGATCGCCAGACGGTCGCCGCCGCCTTGCTCCACGATGTCGTCGAGGACACCACGATCACGAGCGAGCAGGTCGCTGCCGAGTTCGGCGACGAGATCGCCGCACTCGTCGAGGGCGTCACCAAGCTCACGCGCATTCCCTACCAATCCAAAGAAGATGCGCAGGTTGAGAACCTTCGCAAAATGTTTATGGCGATGGCGAAAGATATTCGCGTCATCATCATCAAGCTCGCCGATCGCTTGCACAATATGCGCACGCTCGGCAGTTTGCGCGAAGAGAAGCAACGCGCGATCGCGCGCGAGACGCTCGATATCTATTCGCCGATCGCTCACCGCCTCGGTATCTGGCGCGTCAAGTGGGAGATCGAAGATCTCTGCTTGCGCTAT
>JABEUW010000126.1 GCA_013043945.1 Vulcanimicrobiota bacterium
CTGTAGCGACGGCGTCGGCGAGGGAATCGAGCGCGTAGAGTTCGATGCCGTCGACGAGCGAGGCTTCCTCGAGGTTGCCGCGCGGGATTAAAAACGCCGTAAAACCGGCATTCTTCGCCCCCAGCAGCATCGGCAAGAGTCCCGTAACGGGGCGCAGCGATCCGTCGAGCGCGAGCTCGCCGAGCGCGATAAAGCTGCGGAGTTGCTCCGGCGGCACCTGCTCGTCGATTGCAAGCAACGCGAGCGCGATCGCGATGTCGAATGCGGGCCCCTCCTTACGGAGATCCGCCGGAGAGAGATTGACCAACAGGCGCCCCGCCGGAAAGGCGAAACCGGAATTGAAGATCGCGGCGCGGACGCGATCGCGTGCCTCGCCGAGCGCGCGATCCGGTAAGCCGACGATGGCGAAGGCCGGCGTACCGGCAGAACTGTCGGCTTCGATCCCGACGATGTAGCCGTCGATGCCGTGCATCGCGGCCGAAAACGCACGGCTGAGCATATCGCTCGTCCTCTGCGACGAACCGGTGCCGCGACAAGAGTTCCAACGAAAGTCTTGCGTTCGCGCGTCGTTGCGGAGTACAAACGGAGTACTGAGGTGTACGATAATGCAAACTCCCGAATATGCATCGAAACTCTACGCAGATCGTCGTCGCGCCGAACGAACGCTCGATAGACTTCACGCAGCCGGCTACGGTGACGACCGCATTCACGTCATCGAGAATGAGGCCGACCTTCCGGTCGATCGCAACTTCGAGAGCGATACCTCTCCGATGGCGATCTCCGGCGGATTCGGCGATAATGGCGGCGTGCTCGGCGCGGCGACCGGTGCGACGATCGGCGCCGTTATCGCCGCTGCCTCCACGGCTGCACTCATCGCGGCGACCGAGGGAATCGCGGCGCCGTTCGTTGCGGGCCCTGTAGCGGCGACCCTCGCCGGGGCGAGTTTCGGAGCGGTCGGCGGCAGCATCATCGGCGGATTGCTCGAACTCGGTGCGGAGGCCGACGATTGGCGGGTCGGCGTTCGCAACGGCGGCGTCGCCGTCATCGTGACGCTGAAATCGCATGCAGATCGCAGGCTCGTCCGCCGCGCGCTCATGCACTAGGCGCCCGCATCGCCGTATGCCTTGCCATGGATGGGCCGAGACGCGAACGCCTCACGTAGCGGCGCGCTAGTCGATGCGTTTCTGGAAGCGCGTCACAGCGAAGATGAAGACCCCAAGCCCGAGGGCCGCGAGGAGGGTAATTTGCGGCCAAAGGTACTCGATGCCGATCCCTTTGATGATAATGCCGCGGACGATGGTCAGGAAATAGGTGAGCGGTACGAGGTACGAGAGCGCCTGCAGTGGGACGGGCATCGCGTCGACCGGAAAAATGAAACCGGAGAGCAACATGCTCGGCATTAAAAAGAACTGGATCAGTTGAATCGCCTGGATATACGTTTTGGCGACCGTCGATACGAGAATACCCGTGCCTAACGTCGTGAAGAAAAAGACGAGCACCGTCAAATAGAGCAAGAAAACGCTCCCGGCGACCGGGACGCCGAACCAAAGTACTGCCATCAACAAGATCGCGGTAACGTTGATATAGCCGATCGTCATGAGCGGAAGCATTTTCCCAAGCATGAGCTCCGAGGACCGAATCGGGCTGACGACGAGTTGCTCGAGCGTCCCCAACTCGCGTTCTCGCACGATCGTGCTCATGCTCAGGAACGTCATGGTGAACTGCATCACCAAAGCGAGCACGCCGGGAACGATAAACACTTCTTGACGCAGCGCCGTGTTATACCAGGCACGGGCGCGAATATCGACGCCGATCTTCGGAATCGGAGTACCGCGCTTTATCGCCGTCTTGCGCTGGATGTCGGCGCTGACGCTCGCTCCGATCGCTTGAGCGACCGATAAACTCGTGCGAGCGGCGGTCGCATCGGAGGCATCGACGGCGACCATTACTTGCGGCGTCTTGCCTCGGTGGAGCAGCGATGCGTAGTTCGGCGGAATGACGATGCCCGCGAGCGCTTGCCCGTCGGCGATACGCCGCACGACGCCGCCCATGCTCTCCGCGCGATACTTCATCGAAAAATATTGCGAGTTCGTAAAGGCTTCGAGGAGTTGCCTGCTCTCGGCGCTGCGCGAGAGATCCCATACCACCGTCGGTTGATAACGAACGTCGCTGGAGAGATACCCGTATAAAACGACTTGAATCAGCGGCAGCAACATCGTCGCGGCGACGGTGCGCTTATCGCGGAAGAACTGCGTGTACTCCTTCCGCGCGATCGTCCAGGCGCGCCGCCAATTCACGGCGATCCCACCACGCTCGCGAAGACGTCCTCGAGCGAGGGTACGACGGCCTGCGGAGGGCGCGCGCTGAGTCCGGTAGCGGCGAGCGCCGCTCCAAGCCGCTCGATATCGTCCGCGCTTTCGAGGGCGACGTGCAGCGAGGAGCCGTAGAGCCCGGCGCCGCGAACGAACGGTAGCCTCTCGATCGCTTCGAGTACCCCGACGCAATCGTTGGAGAGGATTTCGACCGTCGTGCCGAGTTGCGGCAGGTGCTTTAACGATTCGGGCGTCCCGCGGGCGACGATTCTCCCGTTATAGATCATCGCCAATTGGTTGCAATGTTCGGCTTCGTCGAGATAGTGGGTGGTGACCATGACGGTCGTCCCTTCATCGGCGAGTTCGACGATAATATCCCAGAACTCGCGCCGCGAGACGGGGTCGACCCCGGCGGTCGGTTCGTCGAGAAAGATCATTTGCGGGGCGTGGAGCAGCGTGCAGGCCAACGCGAGGCGCTTACGGTAGCCGCCCGGAAGCGCTCCGGCGAGTTGGTTGCGTCGTTCGCTCAATCCGGTGCGCTGCATCCACGCGGCGATGCGTTCCTCGCCTTCGCGGCCGCTCAGGCCGTAGAGCCCGGCGTAAAAGCGCACGTGTTCGAGCACGGTGAGATCGGCCCATAACGTCGATCCTTGCGACATATAACCGATACGCAGCTTGACGGCTTCGGGGTCGCGCGCGACGTCGATCCCCAGCACCTCGGCCGTGCCGTCGCTGGGAGCCAAGACGCCGCAGAGCATCCGAATCGTCGTCGATTTTCCCGAACCGTTGGGACCGAGAAAACCCCAAATCTCGCCGGCCCGAATCTCGAACGAAATCGCATCGACGGCGACGAAGGAACCAAAACGCCGTGTGAGCGACTCGACGCGAACGCTCGTCGTCGCGTTCACGCGCTCAACCTCGCGACGAAAGCGTCTTCGAGCGATGGCGGGACGCTCCGAAAAGCGGCGTCATCGATACCGATCGCTTGCAGCCGATGCCGAAACTCCGGAATGCTCGCTTCGGCGGATGCGACGAGGACGTGCAGGGCGTCGCCGAACATCTCGACGCTGCGTACCGACGAAATCCCGCGCAGCGCGCGCCGCGCGTCGCGGTAGCGAGAAGAGCGGACTTCGACGACCTCGCCGTGTAGCGCCGCTTTAATTTCGGCGGGCGTTCCGATGCTGACGATTTTCCCATCGGTCATGAAGGCGACGCGCGTCGCTCGTTCGGCTTCGTCCATATATGGCGTGCTGACGAATATCGTCGTTCCCGATCGATTGATGCCGTAGAGCAGGCGCCAAAATTCTCGCCGCGAGACGGGGTCGACGCCCGACGTCGGCTCGTCGAGAAGAATCGTGCTCGGTCGATGGATCAGCGTGCAGGCAAGTGCGAGCTTCTGTTTCATCCCTCCGGAGAGCGCTTCTGCAAGGCGATCGGCGAAAGCGTCGAGCGCGAAATCGGCGAGCAAGGATCGCGCACGCGTTTCAAAATCGGAGCGAGGTATCCCGAAGATTTCCCCATAGAAGCGGAGGTTTTCCATGACGGAGAGATCGGGATAGAGGCTGAAACGTTGCGGCATATAGCCGATCGCGCTTTGCACCCGTGCGGTCTGCGAGATGACGTCGACGCCGTCGACGAGCGCCCGGCCTTCGTCGGCCGCAAGTGCGCCGCACACGAGACGCATCAGCGTCGTTTTCCCCGCCCCGTCGGGGCCGACCAAGGCGAATATCTCGCCGCTCGCCACATCGAGCGAGAGTCGATCGACGGCGGTGGTCGCGGCGAAACGGCGCGTCAGTCCCACGACCCGTAACGCGACGCTCATCGATTACCCACGAATGACCGCATCGGCGGGAAGACCCGGTTTGAGCGTTTCGGTCGGATCGTTGAATTGAATCTTGACGCGAAAGACGAGGTAATCGATTCGTTCGGATTTCGTTTGCACGTTCTCCGGAGTAAACTCGGCGTCGGTTGCGATCTCACTGACCCTGCCGTGAAAAATTTTTCCCGGCATCCCGTCGAGGGTGGCATCTGCGGCCATACCCGCTTTGATGTGCGGCAGGTCGCTCTCGCTTACGTACACGTAGAGGTACGGATGCGTGAGATCGCCGACGGTCAAGACGGCGGCACCGGGCTCGATAAGGTCTCCGACTTCGAAGTTGTGAGAGAGCACCACACCGTCGAAGGGTGCGACGAGTTCGGTTTCGCGAACCTGGTCGGCGGCGATACCGACTTGTGCCGAGGCCTGCGCGACTTGTGCTTCGGCGTCGGCGAGTTGTGCGGCACGTTGACGAACGAGTTCGCGTTGCGCGCGTGCGGTTCGATAGGTGGCCATGGCCTGTCCCTGTTGCGACCGCGATGCGACGACGCCGAACCGACGGATCTGCACGGTGCGGAGATCGGCGCGCGCGAGTGCGACGGCATCTCGTCGCGCCCGTAGTTGCGCCGCCGCGCTCGCATAGCTGTCGCGAGCGTCATCGAGGACCTGTTTGGCGATATCGCCGGTACGGACGAGGTTTCGGTCGCGTTCGTAATCGAGACGCGTCCTGGCGTAGGTCGCGCGCGCCGCGAGGAGCTGGGCCTCCGCCTGGTCGAGCGCGAGCGAACTCGCCCGGCGCTCGATGCCGAGGGTCTCGCTCGCCGTGCCGAGGTTCGAACGCGCGATCGTCACGCCCTCACCCGCCTGGGCGAGCGTCGCCGTGTAGGTCGCTTCCTGGAGTCGATAGGCCGCGCGCGCCGCGGCAACCTGAGCCGACGCGGCGCGCAGTTGCGCTCGCGCTTGGCGCAATCTCAGGGTGGGGTCGAGGCGCTCCAGAACGGCGAGAATCTCCCCCTTGCGCACCGATTCGCCGTCGTGGACGCGCAATTGGACGAGCCGCCCTTCGACCTTCGACGCGACGTCGCTCTGCGTTACCTCGATCGTTCCCGAAGCGGCGATGCCGCCGGCGCCGCGTCCGCGGAAGAAGAGCGCTGCGAGGAGCGCGAGCGCGACGATCGCTACCGCGACGATCGCTTCGCGGCGGTGCGTGCTGAAGAACATCATCCCTATCGGCCTGCGAAGAGCCAGATGAGCAGCGGCACCGCGACGAGCATCGCGAAAATCTGCGCCGCGACGATCCAGGGCCGGTCGAGTGGGTCGCGCACGGGGTGCGAGAGGATGCTGCCGAAGCCGCGCCCGGATCGTTCGCGTAGCAGCGATGCGTAGACGATCTCGCGCGCGCGTTCGAGTAGGTCGCTCTGGGTTTGCCTCATGACGGGCCTCCTGCACGACGAGCATAGGACGGCACGGTGAAGGAGCTAAGAAGGGTGCATGAAGAGCGATACTGCGCTGCGGCGAGTGCTTCTCCGAACGCCGTTCGGGCATTCGCTGCTGGTGGAGCACGATCGGGAACGGGTGCTGCGCAGCGACTTCGTCCTCCGCTCGAACGCCGCCGCGCATGCTTCGAGTGCGCTCGGTCGCGAAATCGAACGGCAGGTCGGCGCATATTTCGCGCGTCGCTTGGAACGATTCGATCTCCCGCTCGCGCTCGACGGCTCGCCCTTCGCGCACCGTGCGTGGGAGTTCGTTGCGAGCACCGCATTCGGCGACCGGCTCAGCTACGGTGAGGTCGCCCATCTGCTTGGAGCACCGCGCTCCCACCGAGCCGTCGCCGCAGCGATGGCGCGGGCGCCGCTTGCACTCTTCGTGCCCGCCCATCGCATTCTCGGCGCCGACGGGCGGGTGAAAGGCGCGAGCCCGCGTTCGCTGCGGGCTCGGCTGCTCGCCTTTGAAAGCCGCGGGCTTGTGGGGGAACGCACGCAGTAAGCGCGTACCCTGCCGCCCATGCATCTCACCGCACTCGATTGGTGGATCGTCGTGCTCTCGTTGGGGATTACGTTCGTTCCCGCTATCGTTC
>JABEUW010000127.1 GCA_013043945.1 Vulcanimicrobiota bacterium
GAGACGCTCACCAACGAACTCATCGAGGCGGCGCGCGCGACGATCGCCGAGATCGATGCGCTCGGCGGCAGCATCGCCGCCATCGAGAGCGGTTGGATGCAAGGGCGCATCGGCGATTCGGCGTATCTCGCCCAGCAAGCGATCGAGCGAAAAGAAGCGATCGTCGTCGGCGTGAATGCCTTCGTCGACGCGGATACGCGTGCCGCGACGCCGGCGCTCCAGCGCATCGACGAACGCGTGGAACGCGAGCAGATGGAGCGCCTCCAACGCTTCCGCTCGCTCCGCGACGGTGGCGCCGTCGCAGGTCGCCTCGCCTCCGTTCGCAACGCCGCAGCGGGGAGCGAGAACCTGATGCCGCATTTCCTCGAAGCGGTCGACGCCGGAGCGACGCTCGGCGAGATCTGCAACGTCTTGCGCGAGGTTTTCGGCACCTATCACGCCCGGGAGAGCCTCGCGTGAAGATCGACCATATCGCGATCGTCGTCGCCGACCTCGAGGCGACGCTGGCGATCTACACGCAGAGCCTTGGATTCAAGCAGATCTATCGCGAGAGGATCGCCGATCAGGGCGTCGAGGCGGTCGGCCTCCAGGCCGGGGACTCGACGATCGAGCTGCTGCGTCCGCTCGATGAACGCTCGCCGATCGCCCGCTTCCGCGGGGAGGCAGCGAGCAAGCTCCACCATACGGCCTATCGCGTCGACGATCTGGTCGCCGAGATCGCCGCCCTACGCGCGCGCGGCATCCGCATGATCGACGAACGCCCCCGCAAGGGGGCACATGGAAACCTCATCGCCTTCATTCACCCCGCCTCGACCGCCGGCGTCCTGGTCGAGCTCTGCCAGCAGGAGCACCGCGCGTAAGGCTCCTGCACTTCTCAGCTTCTTCTTACGCTCTCCCAATTGCGGCGTTACCATCGTTCCAGCAACGCCACTGCAGGGAGAGCAAATGTTTAACGTCACCCGGATTCTGTGCGACCTCGAGCAACCGATGGATGGCCATCGCTATGGCCGTGGAAACGACGCTGAAAAGAGCGCGCGGGGGCGCCGCCCGGTCGTCGTCTGGAACGTAACGAGAACCTGCAATCTGCGCTGCGTGCACTGCTATAGCGACTCTGAGGCGAAGCATTACGAAGGCGAGCTCAACCACGAGGAAGCCCTCAAGCTCGTCGACGACCTCGCCGATTACGGCGTTCCGGCGCTCCTCCTCTCCGGCGGCGAGCCGCTCACGCGCCCCGATCTCTTCGAGATCGCGCGTCACGCTCGAAGCAAGGGGCTCAAACTCACGCTCTCGACCAACGGCACGCTCATCGACCGCAAACGTGCGGAGGCGATCAAAGAGACCGGCTTCACCTACGTCGGCATTTCGTTCGACGGCATGGGTGCGACCAACGATCTCTTCCGCGGGCACCCCGGTGCCTTCGACCGCGCCCGCCAGGCGATTCGCGAACTGCGCACCGTCGGACAGAAAGTTGGTCTTCGCCTCACGCTGACGCCACAGACCATCGCCGATCTCGACGAGATCTTCGATTTCATCGAGCGCGAGGGCATCGAACGCGCCTGCTTTTACCATCTCGTTCCCGCCGGGCGCGGCCGCGCTGCGACAACGCTCGATCTCGATGCGGCGCGCGGTGCGGTGAGCCGCATTTTCGAACGGACGCTTGACCTCGCTCAGCGCGGCGATCCGCGCGAAATACTCACCGTCGACAATCACGCCGATGCACCGTTCGCCTATCTCACGCTCGCTGCAGCCTCGCCACAGCGTGCCGCGAAAGCACGCGAGATGCTGCTTTGGAACGGCGGCGCGAGCCATTCAACCGGTCGCGGCATCGGAAATATCGATTTCTACGGCAACGTTCACCCCGACCAATTCATGCAGCAAATCACGCTCGGTAACGTGCGCGACCGCAAATTCAGCGAGATCTGGCAGGATGAAAGCATCGAAACGCTCGCCGAACTCCGCGACCGATCGAAGCAGATTCACGGGCGTTGCGCGAGTTGCAATTTCTTCGATCTCTGCGGTGGAGGTTTCCGCGCACGCTCGCTCGGCATGACCGGCGACATGTGGGGCTCCGATCCGGGTTGCTATCTCAGAGATGAGGAGATCGCACAGATCGCGTAGGCTCGATATTCGGTGCGATCGCGGGCTCGATCTCGCACTCGAAGGTGCGATCCCAGGGAAGCGTAATGCGGAGCGCAGCGATGTGATCGTTCGGCGCAAGCGCGGCGAGCAGTCCCGGCGCGTACTGCCAGAGCGCGGCGCTCGCGAGGTGTTGCGTACGCGCCGCAACGGTGGGTAAGAGATAGGTGTGATCGAGGATGCCCTCGGCGGCGAGCGCACGCTCGAGTTCGGGGCGCACGAGTGCGTGGAAATAGACGTCGTCGAGAATACGGTCGAAGGTAAACGTGAGTTGCGCGTGTCGATTGAAGGTGCCCAATCGCCTCCCGGCACCCGCGGCGACCGCCTCAGCGAGTGCGGTCCCAACGCTGTTCGCGTCGGTATTCCAGGATGCGTAGGCATCGAGTCGAGCCGCGACACCGCCCTGCAGCAAGCGTTGCATGAACGTGAGTTCCGCATCGTCGTTGCCGTCGAGAAAGCTCAGATCGACTAATGCGATCCGTCGACCGCGCGCGAGCGAGCGCCGCATCGAAGCGAGGGCCGCATCATCCTCCCGCGCCGTGGTATGCGGCACGCGAACTTCGAGCACGATATCGGGGCGTCGCCGAACTTCGCGGCCGCCGACGAGCCGCACGAGCGATGCAATCGTCTCCCCGATCGGCTCGAATTCCAGCGGATCCCGAACCATCGCACCGGAGGGCGTCGCATAGCGAACGGCGATGCGCGGGCTCCACTGCGCGTCGCGAGCCATCGCGTGCGCGACAAGCACCATTCCGAGTTCGTCGGCGCCGGGTTCGATCGAGGAGCGCCCCGGCGGTACGTCGAGCCGCTCCATCGCGCGTAATTGTGCGAGCTCGGGAACGTGCAGCCCGACCGCGCCCGCATCATCTTGTCCGATGACGAGCCGATCGATCGTGCTGGCGCCGGTCGCAAGCAACAACGAGCGGTCGAGCGCGAGATTGCGCGCGCGTACCGCGAGATAGGCAGCGAGCGCCGTCGGGCCGGCGAGCGCGCGCAGGCGCGCCGCGTAGGCGTCATCTCGCGCGGGAAGCGGGTCGGGAAGATTCGCATAGCGTTGGATATATTTCCATACCGGATATGCGGCAAAGAAATGCTCCGCCGCGCCGATCGGCGGCACCCCGGTCGGCGCGAGCCGGACGACGGTGGCGAACGCTGCAACCCACGCATGCGGGTCGCGTCCGTGCAGCCGTGCGATCGCGCCGAGCCGCAAGAACGCGGTTGCGTAATCGGGACCGGGAATGCGCGAGGCAACCAAACCGCCATACGCGAGCATGTCGGTCGAAATCACCGCACTTCCGAAGCCGTGCGCGGCGCTCTGCCGGTCGAGCCAACGCCCGATCGCCGTAGGATCGCCGGCACGAAGGTAGTTTCCCAGCAACCGCCGGCGCGGTTCGAGAACGGGAACGCCGGAGATCGCTCCGAGCATCGCGGGGAGTTGGCGCGTCACCGGACGATCGTCGAGTGGGACGAAGAGGACCGGGGCGTTCGCCGCGCGCGCGATCGCGCTGCAGAGCAGCGATACGACGAGCGTCGCAAGCAGCGTTACGCGCTTCACCGAAGGTCGCGCAATCGTCCGCCGCTGCGCGCCAATGCTTCGCTGGCGCCGCGCGCATCGCTTCCCAGCCATGCCATCGCAATCGCGAGTTTCACGGAAGCTCCGGCATCGGCGAGCAACGCACACGCACGGTCGCGCTCGCACGGAACCGCGCGCATCACGATCCGCTCCGCACGATCGCGTAACTTCTCATTGGTGACGACAACGTCGACCATCAGGTTTTCATAGGTGGTTCCGAGCGCGACCATCACCGAGGTCGAGAGCGCGTTGAGCGCGATTTTCTGCGCCGTTCCGGCGATGACGCGCGTCGATCCGGCGAGCGGTTCGGCTCCGGTCGCGAGAAAGATGGGAAACGCGGCATCGGCCAAGAGCGGCGCCTCGCGATCGTTGGCGATCGCGATCGTGAGCGCTCCACGTGCGCGCGCCGTTCGCAACGCGGAGCGCACGTAGGGTGCGCGCCCACTCGCCGAGAGCGCGATCGCAACGTCGCCTTCGTGGACGCAGGCCATATCGCGTTCGCCCGCTCCTTCGTCGTCCTCCGCGCCTTCGATCGCTCCAAGAAAGGCCGCCTCTCCGCCGGCGAGATGTATGCAGAGTCGGCGCGGATCGAGGCCGAAGGTCGGGTGCAGTTCCACGGCGTCGAGCGCGGCGATACGGCCGCTACTGCCGGCGCCGATCGTGTGCCAGGTTGCGCCGCGCTCCATCGCCTCGGCCGCCCCGCGAGCGGCGGCGGCGATCTCATCGCGCGCCGCTTCGACCGCCTCCATCGCACGCCGTTGCACTGCGACGATCTCGCCGACGCACTCGGCAACATCGAGTGTATCTAACGCCGCTCGTTGCGTGATCGCTTCGGTCTCAGGAAGGGCATCGCTCATCGCGCCGCGCTCGCACGCTCCGCTAAAACGAGCGCTCCTTCGACGGGCTCACCGGAGAATTTGAGGATCGTCATTAAGGGCGCCTCGTTCGAGAGACGCGTCTCGAACAGAAAGGTCAGAAGCGAATTTTCGCGGATGAGTCCACCGCAGAGTGCGAGCGTGAAGGGGCGCTGCAGCGCATCGAGTCGGCGCAAGAGCGCGCGAACGAGATCGGCGAGCTCTAACGCCGCTCCCTGGACGATCTTGACCGCCGATCGCTCGCCGGTATCGGCGGCGGCGAGCACGATCGGTGCGAGCGCGGCGATCGTTGCGACGGGCACCGGCGTGCGATAGATCGCGGCGAAAAGCGCGGCCCGGTCTGCGCAATCCAACGCACGTTCGATGCCTGCGAACCAGGGGTCGCGCGGCGCCCGCTCTTCGTAGGAGCGTAGCACGAGACGCGCCGCTGCAATGCCGAGCGCGAATCCCGCACCGTCATCGCCGAGAAGATAGCCGCCACCGCCGAGCGCGACGCGCCGATCGCCGCTCTCGCCGTACGCTCCGCTTCCCGTGCCGACGACCAACACGGCTCCCTCGCCCTGCGGGATCGCCGCTCGCAATGCAATCTCGAGATCGCTCGTGCACGCGATGCGCGCGCGCGGAAATGCGGCGCGCAAGGTCGCTTCAAACGCCTCGGCGAGACCGGGCTTCGATATCCCGGCAGAGCCGAGCACCACCGCATCGGGCTCCCGTTCGATATTGAGATCGCGGACGAGCATGCGGAGAACTTCCTGCACGGCATCGAGCGCGAGCACCGATGGATTCGCGGGGCCTCCTTCAGCGCGCACGACCCGCTCGCCATCGCGCAGCACAGCGAGGCTCTTACTTCCGCCGAGATCGATCCCTACAATCATTCTGCCTCTTCCTTTGCGATTTTCGCGAGCAGTGCCGGAAGATCGTGCGGTGCGATCGCACCGAGAACGCTCCGCTTCCGCGCGCCCGTTACCGAGGGAAGATTCGCGCTGCGCTCGCGCAGCGTTTCGTAGCCAAGAACGGCGAAGGCAATCGCCTCCTTTGCATCGACCGGCATCCCCACAGCGTCGCTGGTTTCGACGCGCGCTCGTGAAAGCCGTCTGCCCAGAGCGCGCAGGAACGCTCGATTGCGTGCGCCACCGCCGGAGCAGAGCACGCGCGCGTCGGCGAATCGATGGAGTTCGAGCGCTCGTGCGATGCTTTCGACCGTGAGCTCGAGGAGCGTCGCCAATGCATCGTTGAGAGCGAGCGCGCGAAGATCCTCCCGAAAACGCTTCACGAAGGGCTCGCCGAAACGTTCGCGACCCGTCGATTTCGGCGCGGCCATTGCAAAATAGGGATCCTCGAGCATCGCGGCAAGCACTCTCGCGTCGGGGCGTCCGCGCGCCGCGCCCTCACCGTCTTCATCGAAGGCGGCTCGTCCCTCGCTCGCTTCGCGAACCCACGCGTCGAGCAGCATATTTCCCGGACCGGTATCGAAGGCGACGATATGTTCGTGCTCGGGGTGCGCCCCAGGTGGGAGCAGGGTGACGTTCGCGATACCGCCGCAATTGAGTGCGACGCGCTTCTCGAACGGGTCGGCGAGTACGAGCGCGTCGACGTATGGGACTAATGGGGCGCCCGATCCACCGAGCGCGCAGTCGGCACTGCGAAAATCGAAGCAGACGCTAGCGGCGATGCGATCGCGCAACGCGAACGGATCGCCGATCTGCAAGGTCAACGCCGCCGCTCCGTCGTGGAAGATCGTTTGCCCGTGCATCGCAGCAAAATCGACGCTGCGACCGCCGAGAAAGCACTCTGCTGCATCGGCGTGCGCGAACCCGAGCGCGCGGTGCAGGCGGGCGACCGCAGCGATCTCGCTCCTCCCTCGGCGCACGATATCGTCGAGCAGCGTCGACGTGCTTGCATCGAATCCGACCGTACGCGCGTCGCGTACCTCCAACTGCAGCCGCTCACCTTTTGCCCGTAGCTCGACGAGCGCGCAATCGATGCCGTCGAGCGAGGTGCCGCTCATCATTCCTAAGGCGATCACGAGAGGCGATCCAGCGCCTTCGTGACGCCGGTAAAAAACGCGCGCCGAAGATCGGTACTATCGTCGCGCCCAAAGTAGACGGTATTACTCAGCAAGACCGCAGTAAGATCGCGTTGCGGATCGACCCAAATACAGGTTCCGGTGAAGCCCGTATGTCCGAAAGAATCGCGCGAAAAACCCGGACCGCAGGAGTTATCGTCGCGTGTTTTGAGCGCCCAGCCGAGCGCGCGGCGCAGCGTTGGATCGAAGGCCTGTTCGCGCACCGCTTCTCGGGCGAGCCCCGGCTCGAGCACCGACCCCCTCCCGTGCAACGGCGCGAGATATTGCTCGCCGACCCACGCCGCATCGGCCGCGCTACCGAAGAGCCCGGCGTGCCCCGCGACACCGCCGCAGAGATAGGCCTTTTCGTCGTGAACCGCCCCTTGCACGCGCCCGCGCCAGGAATCGCACTCCGTCGCCGGCATCGCGCCCCATTGCCGTGCGCGAGGCCGGTAGCCGAAGCCGCTGCGCGCGACAAAGCCTTCGAGCAGCGCTTGCAACGAGCGCCCTTCTCGGCGCGCTATCGCGATGCCGAGGGCAATAAAGCCGAGGTCGCTGTAGAGCACGCCTTCACCGACGGCGCCCTGCAGTTCGGTGGTGAGCGCGAATTCCTCCACAGCGCGGTCGCGCAGCGAGCGATAGTGCGCTCCGGATTGCATTCCGGAGGTATGCGCGAGGAGGTTTCGCATAGTAATCGCCCGGTGAGGGAGCTCGCTCCATTCCGGTATCGTCGCAACCAACGCCGTGTCCAGCGCAAAATGACCGCGAGCGACGGCGTCGAGCGCAATGGTTGCAACGAAGAGTTTCGTCAGCGACGCGAGATCGAAACGCGTGTCGATCGCGATCGGTCGAGCGAACTCATCGGCACGCGTGCGACCGTACGCTCGTTCGAAGAGGACGCGCCCGTGTCGTTCGACGCGCCCGACCGCGGCAGTATAGCGTCGGTCGAGCGCGTTGCGAAGAACGGCGTCGCACTCCGGGAAGAGCTCAACCACGCGTCAAGGCGACCGGTAATTTTCCGTTCGTCGGCGCGCCGGAGAAGAGGGCCGCCGCACAGGCATGGAGGTGCAGCGCATCGCTACCGAAGCAGCAAAGTGCGTGCTCCACAAAGGGCGCCGCTTCGATATCGAACGGCTCCATCGTCGATACGAGGATGCTCTCGGGAAAGCGCTCGACGATTCGGCGAATCGCGTCTCCGGCGGCGGCATCGAGATGCGTGCGATACGAGAGCAAGACCGGTCGTCGCCCCGAACTCTCCAATGTCGCGAGCACGCGATCGAGCGACGCCGGATCGCCCGGATGGAGCTCGGGAGCCTCGATCGCGCCGAGCGCCGCCGCGCCGAGCTCGCCGGAGAGGCCGAAGCGCACGAGGATACTCTCGTTCGCTCGCACGCGGGGGGTTCCGCGAACCCGAACCACGGCGCGCGCGGCGATCGTTACACCGACCTCCGGGAACGGCCCCGGGGCATCGAGCGGAATCGGCGCGCTGAGCGTCGCCCGTAGCATGCGCATGCGCATACCCGCCTCGCGCAGCCGCCACTCGCGCATCTCCCCGCGCGAAATGAGCTCGGCGATCTCTCGAGCGGCAGGAAGTGCGTCGTCGAGCCGTTCGCCGATGAGCGCGCAGTCGGCGCCGGCCCGAATTGCCGCCGCCGCTCGCTGCGGAATCGTGCCGAAACGATCGAGCGCTCCCATCTCCAGATCGTCGGTAAACGCGACTCCGTTGAAGGAGCAGCTCTCGCGCAAGAGCGTCCGCATCACCGCTTCGGAGAGCGTTGCCGGATGCTCTCGATCGACGCTCTCTACCACGACATGCGCGACCATCGCCGCACGCGCATGCGGTAAGAGATCGCGAAAGGGTGCGAGATCGCGCAGATGCAGCACTGCGGTCGGCAGCGAGATCGTCGGCAAGGCCACATGCGAATCGACGGCGGTGCTACCGTGTCCCGGGAAGTGCTTAAACGTCGGGACGATGCCGCGGCGCCCCATACCGCCGGCAAATGCTCCCGCAAGATCGGCGACGCGTTCGGGATTGTCGCCGAAGGAACGCGTACCGATCACGGTACTCGCGTGGTCGATCGCGAGGTCGAGCACGGGCGCAAAATCGAGGTTCACACCCATGCGGCGCAGGTCGTGCGCCATCTGCTCCCCGAGCTTTCGCGCGAGGTCGAGATCGTCGGCGGCGCCGACGGCCATCATCGACGGCATCGGGGCGAGCCCTTCGCGCAGGCGTGCGACGCGGCCACCTTCTTGGTCGATCGCGATCAGCGGGGTCGGATCGTCGGGACGGAGCGCACGCAACGCATCGGTGAGCGCGCGAGCGCGCTCTAGCGAGGGGAGATTTCTTGCAAAAAGGACGTAGCCGCCGAATCCCCGCAACGCAAACTCATCGCGGGTCCTCGCATCGAGCTCGGATCCCGGGAAACCTACCGCGAGAACACCCTCTGCCAGGTCGACGAACTCGCTCAGAACGGCTCCTTCTCGGAAGGGAAGAACGTGACGTCAGTGCGCGCTGATCGATTGCGCTACGAGCATCTTCCCGGAGCGGGCCGCCAGTACCTCGACGCGATCGCCGAGCCGAAGGCTCGCGAGGGTCGCGAAGACGCCGGAGCGCTGGATCGAGGTGTTCGGGGTCACCCTCACCTCGAGGGTCTTCGCGCCGACGCGGACGTCGATGCTCGGTTGCTGATAATGAATACCGACGAGTCGTCCGGAGAACGAGAGCGTGTGCGAGGGGTGCGCCCAAAGGGCACTCGGTGCGAGTGCGAGCATAGCCGACAAGAGGAAAAAAGAGCGTTTCACGTTAGGTACTCTATAAACGCATTACGGTGTCGACGACGTTCCATCGCCGCGGAGAATTTGAAAGTAACTCTCGCGTGCTGCCGGATCGCCGGAGCGAGCGCGTTGCGATGCATCCCGTAGCGCCAAGACCGTCGCATCGTCGGCGCGCAGATTCGCCGCGGCCAAGCGCAGCGCGAGCAACGCTAAATCCGGGGTCCGTTCCCCCAAACGAGCGATCCCTTCCATAAATGGGCGGAGGTGCTCGCCACTCGGTTTGGAAGCGAGCAGGGCGGCGACGACGGCCCCCTTCGCGGGGGAACTCTCAAGAAGATAGCTATCGAGAAGCTCGAACATCACCGCATGCGGTTCGCCGTTGCGACCTTGGCCCTTCTTTTCGCCCTCACCGCGTCGACTTCGGCGCGAACGACGAACCTCGCGAGTCTCCTCGCGCGCATGCGAGCGGCCGCCGGCCCCCTCTGGTCGGCCCATATCGATGCGATCGCCGATATTACCGATGGCGCGGTCGTAACGCGCGCGCATATCGACGCGAGCGGAGATCGACTGACGCTGCATCGATGCCTCGACGATCGCTGTCTTGGTCGCTTCTATCATGGCGCGCACGCCGACGACCTAACGCTTAACGGCGCTCCTATCATGGCTCCGCAATTAAGTTCCAGCGAGCCGGCGCTCTTGCTCGCGCTCTCGCACGCATTTCTCCGCCCGGGTTTTCGCCGAGCCGGAGGCACGATTGCGTTACTTCCCCTAACGGGCGGCGCCGGCGATTCGATCGAGGTGCGTTCGCCCGGCATCGCGCCGTTCACCGTGCGCGTAGCACGAAATGGACTGATCGAGCGTGCGAGGATCGGGTCCTCGATCTATGCTTTTTCCGACTACCTTCGCGTAGCGATGCTCCGAATGCCGTCGCGCATCGAACGCGATGGAAAACCGTACATGACCTTCCATCATCTGCAAATGGTGAACGCTCCATTTATCGAGCCGCATCCGTTGCCGTTAACCTTCGCTGCTGCGCCGGTCGTCCTATCCTGGCGACCGCGCGCACGGAGCCCGGTCGTCGACTGCAGCATCGGTGGAAGAGCGCTGCGCTGCCTCGTCGATAGCGGTAACTCGGGGCTCTCGATGACCCTCTCGCTCGCCGAGCGCCTGCACCTGCATCCAATCGGCACCTTCGAAGTCCAAGGCATCGGGCGCTATCTTACCGAGTTGGTCACGGCGCCCCCCTTGCACGTCGGATCGGCGACGTTGCCGAGCGCGACCTACGTCGTGCTCTCCGATCTCGAGGGTACGAGATACGACGTGATTCTCGGCACGGATTTTCTCGCAGCGGCGCGCGTTACCATCGACGGTCCAAAACGGCGGGTCATCCTGCAGCCATCGGAAACGACGAACGCAGCAAGTGGCCTTCCGATTCGTTTTATCGCGTTGGTGCCGACCGTACCGGTAACGCTCGCGAGCACTCCGGCTCGCCTTCTCGTCGATACCGGCGACGAATCGGCGATCGATCTCGGCGCGCGTTTTTTTCATCGCCACCCGACGCTCTTCCACGTCACCGAGAATCGTTCGGTGCGCGGCGTCGGAGGCAGCAGCATCGAACGCCTCGGCCGCATCGCCACGATGACGCTGGGATCGCTCCATCTCTCCAATCTCGAAATCGGGGAGACCGAGCACCTTCACAGCTCCGGCGATGGACACCTCGGTAGCGGACTCCTTGCAAGATTCGTCGTGACGTTCGATTACGCGAACGACCGCATCGAGATCGCGCAGCCATAATAGCCCCCTGTCACCCCGAGTAGCCGCGCTCCCTGTAACCCCGAGTAGCCGCGCTCCCTGTCACCCCGAGTAGATGGGATGAGAAGGCCGGTCGCCGAAGCGGTTTTCGAAAGAACACCCGCGTTGCGCACTCAGAGGTGCAAGGAGACCGACC